>NZ_JADKPY010000002.1:0-92986 GCF_015351505.1 Acinetobacter sp. SK-43 | reverse complement strand
ATTAATACACCCCCTCCGCATACGCAGAGGGGGTGTTTTTTATTTGATATTTATTTTAATTATATAATTGTGATTGATTAAGAAGATGTTATGGATGAAATCTCATTAGAAAAAATTAAATCAAATCTTAAACAAGTAGAAAATATACTATCTAATTCTACTCGCGTACACATTGATCGAATTGAATATAGGACTTTCGATGAAGGGATGTGTGATGCTGTCTATTTTATTTGTAAAAAATCACAAGGTTTGAATTTATTAGAAGCATTTATAACACTGGTTATTCATGAACTTCATTTTTATGAAGAATGGGATATTCTTGAAACAACTACAACAGATTTAAAAAATATTTTTGATATTTGGTTGTTACCTATATTAGAGAAAGCTAATTTTAAAAAATTGACTGAATTAGAAGTCCAAGAACAAACACAATGGATAATGTATTCTATTCAAAAATTAATAAAGGAAAGTCAAAATGCAAAAATCTAAAATATTTTGATCGTTGGGGAATTTATCATAATGGTGGCAAGGTTCTTTCAATTGAAAGTTTTATTTTGCCTATTTCTTCAGATCTAAAATTAGCATTAGAATTAACAGCAGAGTGGAATGAGGTAGAAATATTTTATGAAACGTCCGATGAGTATGTGTTGTTCTCATGGTTTACGGGCGCATAATCAGTGAATAAAGCTATAAATAAGGGAAGAGCTTTTCATAAATCCTACGTTTTCTACTTTCCTACTCAGCTGACAAGCCTATAATGGTTGAGAATCATTCCAAATCTAATAAGGAAATAACATGTCGACCGATCAACAATTTCCAGTGCCTGCAAACTTAGGGATCGCAGTATATTCAAACAATGCTGAAGCGATTGGTAATACACCATTGGTTCGTATCAATCGTCTGATTAAAACTGGCGCAACAGTATTGGCAAAAGTTGAAAGTCGTAATCCTGCATTCTCAGTGAAGTGTCGTATTGGTGCAGCTTTGATTGCGGATGCGGAAAAGCGTGGTGTGTTGAAAGCGGGTATGCATATTGTTGAACCAACCAGTGGCAATACAGGAATTGCATTAGCATTCGTTGCAGCGGCAAAAGCTTATCCAATCACTTTGACGATGCCAGCCAGTATGAGTTTAGAACGCAGAAAAGTATTAAAAGCTTTAGGTGCGAATCTTGTTTTAACTGAACCTGCTAAAGGTATGAAAGGTGCAGTAGATGAAGCGGTTCGTTTAGCAACGGAAAATCCAGAGCTTTATTTTCTACCACAACAATTTGAAAATCCAGCCAATCCACAGATTCATGTTGACACTACAGGTCCAGAAATCTGGCAGGCAACCAATGGACAAGTTGATATTCTAGTTGCAGGTGTTGGCACGGGCGGGACAATTACTGGCATTTCTCGTTATTTTGAGCAAGTTCAGAATAAGCCAATTTATTCTGTCGCAGTTGAACCTGCTGAATCTCCAATCATTACTCAAACTAAAAATGGTGAAAGCATTTCACCCGCACCGCATAAGATTCAAGGTATTGGAGCGAACTTCATTCCTAAGAACTTAGATTTGGATTTGGTGGATGAGGTTGTACCAGTGAATAGTGCTGATGCGATTGAGTGGGCAAGAAAGTGTGCAACTCAAGAAGGCATTTTGGTTGGTATCTCAAGCGGTGCAGCTTTAGCAGCAGCAGCTCAAATTGCAGAACGTCCTGAAAATACAGGTAAAACCATTGTGGTGATCTTGCCTGATAGTGGCGAGCGTTATTTATCTTCTGTTTTATTTGAAGGTTTATTTGACGAAACTTGATTGCATTGTTGAGTGAGTAAAAACCATGCCTAAGCGCATGGTTTTTTTACTACTTCATTCTTATAAGGCTTTTTTTAAGGTCTTTTCATGGCGCTTAACTGAGCGTGCATATTTCTTCGCTTTATGGCGAGTCCAAAAACTACGTTCATAGCCAGTCGGTCCAACATTGTAATACGCTACGGCTTTTGACCAACTTCCAGCAGATTTGTAATAGCTGGAAAGAATATAAGCACCACAGTTGATATTGGTGTTTTCATCATACAAATTGCCAGGGCAAGATGTACTCCAATAGCTAGAAATAATTTGAGTTAGACCAATCGCACCTGTGGGCGAGCGCGCTGAGCTATTAAAATTTGATTCTTGGCGAATTAGTGCAGCAAGTAAAGTCGGTGAAACATCATAACGTTCAGCACTTTGCACAATCATAGGAGATAAACGATTGGCAGTATTTGGAGCAACAGAATAAGCATTTTGCAAACCTGAAGACAATTGATTAGATCGGTTTGCAAATGATCCGCTTAAACTACTGCATGCTGTCATACTGATCGCTATCATGCTCAAACTAATTTTTAAAATCATTCCATTAAATTTATTGATACGACTGTATTGATCAGTATGATTGAATAAGAATTGCAAAATAATAAACCAAAAGTACCAAGATGAATTGATGGTATTAACACCATGTAAATGAGTCAATAATAGTTATTTTACGATCATGTGAAGAGCATTGTTTGGACATAAAAAAAGCCCCGACATCCTGTCGAGGCTTTTTCATATTTGGTTTCTTGCCGTTAACTCCTGTCAACGACCACGTCCTGTGCTTCTTGTTGTTCTGAATGAGACTTCCTGTCTCTTTATGATTCTTATGATAGAGCTTTATACTTTAGTCGTATATTCGTTAATCACCGCAACTGATGTACGTATATACGTACATGATGTAATCATAATGCTTCTTTTAAAGCTTGCTCATGGCGTTTTACTGAGTTGGCGTAGCGATGTGCTTGATTGCGCATGTAGAGACTTCTTTTATAACCGGTTGGTCCGACATTGTAATAACCAAGTGCTTTGAACCAATCACCAGTCGCTTGATAGTATTTTGCAAGAATGTATGCGCCACAATTAATATTAATCTGTTCATCATAAAGATTTCCAGAACAGGTCTGTTGCCAAAACTTGGGACGTACTTGGGTCAATCCCACAGCATCTGCTGATGATCTGGCATTGGCGATATAGCTAGATTCTTGTCGAATCAGTGCAGCAAGTAAATGTGGGGAAATATTATAAAATTCAGCGCTTTGCAGAATCATGGGTGCGACACGATTTGCAGTCGTTGGATGAACAGAAAAAGCCGTTTGAATGCCTTGTGAAAATTGTTGTGAATGGTTGATTGTTGGTGATTTTATTGTTGTACATGCAACGATGAAGTAGGCACTAATAACTATAAAGCTGAGTTTAAGACATTTGTTTTGAAACTGAGTAAAAGAAAATCTGTATCGCGTTATCATCGTGAAAAAAGTGTGTCCATTCTATAAAAGCACGAGGATAGTAAAAAGAGGCCTAGTTCGGGTCAATGATGGTTCATAGGCAAAATCGTTGGTTTTTATATTTTAGGCTTGACTTTATTTAGAAAAAAAGAAGCCTCGACTTCCTGTCGAGGCTTCTTCGTATTTGGTGCTATCACCAACTCCTGTCGATGACCACGTCCTGTGCTTTTTATTATTTTAAATGAGACATCCTGTCTCTGTGTCTTGCATTCTAGGTAAGTATTGGCATGTTGTATATGCGTCAATCACCTGATTTCGTGTAGGCTGTGGCTTACATAGTTGAATATCTCAATGCTTCAAATTGGCTGTCTTTATTATCCATGCTACTAGCCTTTGAGCAATCGGTGCACAGACTAATACACTTGGAAATGCAAACATCCACGCCACAATCCAAGCTGACATCCACATTGAAAAGAAGTTATCAATTAAACCTACCGCTTTAAAGGTAGTAATTCCTGAGATGAGAAATGACATCATGCAAGATAATATGAATGGAAATAAAAGACTTGCTGCCTTCACGTAATCACCTCTGAATTGCATTTAAATTTAATGCAAAATTTTGCCCGAATAATTGGGCGGTTTTAATATCACCAAAATCAAACGCATTGGCTACACTTTGATGTTCAGCTTGCGCCATTAAACCTGACCAAGAACCAAGACGATTGAGTGCCTGAGTATAAGGTACACCTTGATGTTGTTCAGGTAGAACAGGATTACCAATCCATATCATACCGTGTTGCATACAAAAGGTGAAAAGTGAAATGAGTGTCGACTGTTTATCTCCAGCAGGAAGTGATGAAACCGTAAATCCTGCCGCGAGTTTTCCTTTTAGTCTTTGCTTTTTCCATAATGGTCCTGTGAGATCCATCAGTTGTTTGAAGGTACCTGAAACACCACCTAAATAAGTTGGACTACCCCAAATGAGTCCATCATATTGGGCGATAAGGTCTGGATGAGCCATCAATGATTCCGCTGTAAACAAATCAATTTGAATATTCTCTACTTCTGTAGCACCTATTTGAATTTGCTCTGCAATAAATTGAGTATGACCTTGGCGGCTATGGTAGATAATTGCGATAGATTTCATGGAGTCGTCCTCGATTAGAAAAAATTAAATAATTCAGCGGTGAGAAATAAACCACACCCAAAAATACTGTGATTGATCAAGCTTTTGATGCGGTTAATAAAAGGCTGAGGTGT
This sequence comes from Acinetobacter sp. SK-43, assembly GCF_015351505.1. Classification (NCBI taxonomy): domain Bacteria; kingdom Pseudomonadati; phylum Pseudomonadota; class Gammaproteobacteria; order Moraxellales; family Moraxellaceae; genus Acinetobacter; species Acinetobacter sp. SK-43. The sequence goes on along the minus strand of NZ_JADKPY010000002.1, from coordinate 88,445 downwards.
TTTTGAGGCAGCGATACCTAAACCCATCGCGGGTTGCATGATCAGAAAAGGGATCAAAACAGTGATGACACCAAAGGAAAGTGCAGAAGGAAATTGAGGTTGAGCCAACCAATTTTGGCCTACCACTAAAATAAAGCTGAAAGAGAAAATGACACCCACACTGTAATGAGCAATCCAGCCAAGTAGATATTCATGTCGAATTTCTGGACTTTGAGCAATTGATTGATGCTGGATTTTTCCACGCAAAATCCAGCCAACCCAACGTCCAAGTAAAGCAAAATTTAACGTTGGGATATTGAATCTTTTTAATATCAACAACCAAATATCCATGATGATGGTTGCACCAATACCAAGTCCAAAAATGTAAATCAATCGTTCCAACACATTCATTTCATCACCTAGAGCCTTTACCAATAAAATCTGATAAATTGATTGTGCAAGTTCAAGTTAACTTGAAGTCAATGGGTATTTATTGATATTGGTGAAGTCGCAAAAAAAGCAAAGCTCACGACATCGACATTGCGCTTTTATGAAGAGAAAGGGTTAATCAAATCGATTGGTCGTCATGGCTTACGTCGTCAGTACAGTAAACAAGTTTTGGATCAACTGGCTCTCATTGCATTAGGTCGAGCAGCAGGCTTTTCATTGGATGAAATTGCAAGCATGTTTGGGCAGGATGGAAAGCCTGAGTTGGATCGGAAAATGCTGAATGATAAGGCAGAACAATTAGAACAAATGACACGACGTTTACATTTTATTAGCGAAGTATTGAGACATGCTGCGATATGTCCCGCAGAAAATCATATGCAATGTCCGACTTTTCAGAATTTTTTAAAAGCTGCGATTGCAGGTGAATATCAGCCCACAAAACTCTAAAACAAAATAGAGTTTTAAGGAGAAAGCATCGGATTGCATCGCCATAAAGATGTCATTTTATTGAAGTCAAAGTTTCATAAAAACTTGTTCTAATTTTTCTTGATTTTTACCAAATGTATAAAACCATGAACAAGAAAACTTTATTGGCTTTATTGTGCTGTAGTGCTTTGGCTTTAACGGCATGTAATGATGATGATCAAGATCAAAAAACATCGGTAGATCAAGTGACTGAGCCAACCTTGATTTCTTTTGCTAAGCTGCCTGTAGAAACCTATGCGATTGGACCTGATTCTGGCAACGCTGTCAGTGGCGCTAATGGTATTTATCCACCATTTAAAGGGCAACCTGTACAAGGTTTCTCGGCTGCTTTGAAAAATGAAGACGGTAGTTATATGGCGATGTCTGATAATGGTTTTGGTACGCAAGACAATTCAGCGGATTATTTATTGCGTATTTATAAAATCAAAGCCGATTTCAGAACAAAAAATAAAGGCACAGGGCAAGTTTCAGTCCAAAGCTTTATTCAATTACGTGATCCCAATAAACGTATTCCATTTGAAATTGTGAATGGAAATACTTCAGAACGTTTATTAACAGGTGCCGATTTTGATCCTGAGTCGATGCAACGTGCAGCAGATGGCAGCTATTGGATCGGTGATGAGTTTGGCCCTTACTTATTACATTTCTCAGCAGAAGGAATTTTATTGGATGCACCAATTGGATTGCCTAATCCTTTAAATTCAGCCCAAGAACTACGTTCCCCTCAAAACCAATTCAACAAAGCCAACATCAATTTTGTTGAGCCTTTGGTACAGCGCAGTGGTGGCTTTGAGGGAATGGCGATTTCTCCAGATGGCAAGTATCTATATCCTCTACTGGAAAAGCCATTGCTGAATGATGCAACAGGTCAACTTCTGATTTCTCAATTTGATATTCAGAAGAAAAGCTATACGGGACAATATTATTGGTTCGCTTTAAATAGCAAGGCAACCAATATCGGTGATTTCCAATTGTTTAGTGATAAAGATGGCATCATCATCGAACGTGATGCGAGCCAAAATAATTTAGGCGGGTATAAAAAGCTGATACGGATCACTTTGATCGAACCTAAACAAATGGTAGTACGTGAAGATTTGGTGGATTTAATCAAAATTGCCAATCCAAATTTACTCTATGGCACAGCGCGTGAAGGGGATATTGGAACAGGTCAGGTCTTTGCTTTCCCATTTGAAACGATTGAAGATGTAATTATTGAAAATGGAACGACATTAACTGTATTGAATGACAACAATTTCCCAGGTTCTTCGGGACGTAATGCCAAACTTGCGGACGACAACGAAATTATCCAGATTCGTTTGCCGAAAGCATTATTTTAAACGTCGGGTAAAATTAGCCGAAATGGTCATTCCTCATTTCGGTTGAAAGCGTATACTGATCAGGCAGAAGGAGTCCTCATGTCTGAATCAGTTACACGCCCAACCCATATTGAATATGGTTCAAAATCGTTTACCGCGATTTTATGGTCTTTGTTCTTTGCTGGTTTTGCTTCCTTTTCATCCTTGTATTGTGTACAGCCGATGATGCCGATCTTTGCAAAATTCTTTCAGGTCACACCAACGCACAGTAGTTTCCCTTTATCTTTTTCAACCATTGCACTCGCGATTGGTTTGTTGTTCACAGGATTCATATCTGATCGTTACGGACGCAAAAAGATCATGGTGTTTGCCTTATTTTTTGTTTCCATATTATTGCTGATTAGTGCTTCATTTCCGATTTGGGAAATTTTTCTGACTACTCGTATTTTTATTGGCTTAGCTGTGAGTGGTGTCGCAGCGGTTGCAATGACTTATATCGGGGAGGAGATCGCACAAAAAGATATCGGTTTTGCCATGGGGCTATATATTTCAGGTACGGCAATTGGTGGTATGGGGGGGCGTTTAATCGCTGGGGTTTTAGTTGATTTTATTTCTTGGCAATCTGCTACTTATATTATTGGTTTTCTAAATCTGATTATCGCTTGTTTATTTTATTTTTTATTGCCCAAATCGCAGCACTTTAAACCGTATCCCTTTCGGTTTTCTCGCTTTAAGGATGCATTTGAACAAAACTTAAAAGATTCAAAATTAAGGATTTTATTTGTCCAAGGTTTTATCTTAATGGGCTGTTTAGTGACAGTATTTAACTACATTAGCTATCATTTATTAGAAGCACCATTTCACTTATCACAAGCATGGATTGGTGTGATTTCGATTGCTTATCTAGCAGGCATTTATAGTTCGCCTAAAGCAGCACAATGGGGCTTTAAATATGGACGAGATAAAGTTCTGCCGATGATGTTAATGACGATGATGATTGGCTTGTGGTTTACACTCATTCCAGCATTATGGTCAATTTTGATCGGTTTGATTATCTTCGCTTTTTCATTTTTTGCAGCGCATTCGACCGCAAGTAGTTGGGTTTCAGTACAAGCAGTTCAATATCGTGCAGTGGCATCCTCGCTGTATTTATTCTGCTATTACATTGGTTCAAGTTTGCTCGGCAGCTTCGGTGGATTGGTTTGGGAGCAGTTTGGCTGGATTGGAATTAATTGGAGTGTGAGTGTGGTTTTGGTGATTGGATTAGTATCCGCTTTATATCTTGGTAAATTACAACGTTCAGCCTAAATTATTAAATCTGAATAAACTTTGTACAAATAATTTGTTATCTCCTTGTTCTTGAATGCTTTATAAACAGGGAAAATGAATTGAATTCATGTTAAAATGATCGGCTTTCATCTTTAGATGTCTCTCCTTCATCTGCTAGCCGAGATTCGCAAGCTATGTCTACTGCCTATACCAAGCAGACTGCGCCTAAAGCGCTGTTTGATTACGACAAATATTGGGCGTCGTGTTTTGAACCCGCACCATTTTTGCCGATGTCACGAGAAGAAATGGATCTACTCGGTTGGGATGCGTGTGACTTTATTTTAGTTTGTGGTGACGCTTATATTGATCATCCATCTTTTGTATCGGGTGTGATTGGGCGTGTGCTCGAAGCACAAGGCTTCCGTGTAGGTATTATTGCTCAACCAGATTGGACCAATGTTGAAAGTTTCCGTGTTTTAGGTAAACCAACCATTGCGTGGGGCGTAACTGCGGGCAATATGGATTCGATGATTAACCGTTATACGGCAGATCGTAAAATCCGTTCAGATGATGCTTATTCGCCAAATAATGAACCGAATAAACGTCCAGATCGTGCTGCCACGGTGTATTGTCAGCGTTGCCGTGAGGCTTTTCCTGATGTGCCAGTATTGCTCGGTGGGATTGAAGGTAGCCTACGTCGTATTGCTCATTATGATTATTGGTCAGACAAGGTTCGTCGTTCAATCTTGATGGATTCTAAAGCCGATTTATTAATGTATGGAAATGGTGAGCGTGCAATCATTGAAGTGATGCATCGTTTAGCTAAAGGTGAGAAAGTTCATGACATCACTGATGTTCGTGGTACTGCATTTATTATTAATAAACACAATAAAGCATCAAAAGCACAATTTGTTGAAATCGCAAGTAATGATGTGGATACGATTGGTCGTGTAGACCCAATTATCAATCCATATGTCATGACTGAAGATATTGATGGCTGTGAAGTTGAAAAAGAAAAAGGCAACTCACTCGCACAATATCAAAATTTCCAAAAAGAAATTGTGACCAATCCAATCGTTCGTGAAGGGGATCAACTTGATCCAGATACGCAGATCGTACAGTTAAAACCTGCGCCATCCAAAGCGATTAAACATAAGTTACCTCCACGTGAACTCGCTGTGATTCGTTTGCCTTCTTTTGAAGAAGTCGCCAATGATCAAGTGCTGTATGCGCACGCCAACCGTATTTTGCATCTGGAAACCAATCCAGGAAATGCTCGCGCATTGGTACAACGCCATGGCGAACGTGATGTTTGGATTAATCCACCACCAATTCCGTTAACAACGGAAGAAATGGATTATGTCTTTGATTTACCTTATGCACGTTTACCGCATCCAGCTTATGGTAATGCGCGTTTCCCTGCATTTGATATGATCAAATTCTCTGTGAATATCATGCGTGGTTGTTTTGGTGGTTGTACGTTCTGTTCGATTACTGAACATGAAGGTCGTATTATTCAAAACCGTTCTGAAGAATCTATTCTGCGTGAAATTGAAAAGATCCGTGATACTGCACCTCAATTTACAGGCATTATCTCAGACTTAGGTGGTCCAACGGCAAACATGTACCGTTTGCACTGTAATGACCCTGAAATCGAGAAGAACTGCCGTAAACCGTCTTGTGTTTATCCAGGTGTTTGTCAAAACTTACACACTGATCATGCGCCATTGGTTCAGCTTTATCGTAAAGCACGTGAAATCAAAGGCGTGAAGAAGATTTTGATTGGTTCTGGTCTGCGTTATGATCTCGCAGTATTAAACCCTGAATATGTCAAAGAGTTGGTACAGCACCATGTTGGTGGCTATCTGAAAATTGCACCTGAGCATACCGAACATGGTCCATTATCCAAGATGATGAAACCAGGGATCGGAACTTACGACCGCTTTAAACAAATGTTTGAGCGTTTTAGTAAGGAAGCAGGGAAGGAACAATATTTAATTCCTTACTTCATCGCTGCGCATCCGGGTACAACGGATTACGACATGATGAACTTGGCGATTTGGCTGAAAAAGAATGGTTTCCGTGCCGATCAGGTACAAACCTTCTATCCATCGCCAATGGCAACTGCGACCACGATGTATTATTCAGGCAAGAATCCATTGTCTAAAGTGGCGCGTTATACCGAAAATGTCGATATCGTGAAAGGCGAAAAACGTCGTCGTTTGCATAAAGCTTTCTTGCGTTACCATGATCCAAATAACTGGCCTTTATTACGTGAAGCACTGAAAGAAATGGGGCGTTCGGATTTAATTGGTAATTCGAAACAGCATCTGATTCCAACCTATCAGCCACAAGGCACGGCTGAAGGTGAATATAAGTCTGCTCGTAAGAAAAACTCGACCGTGGCTGGTGATTCTGTAAAACGTGGTCAACAGTCTCGTCCGCAGTCTCAATCGAGTCAGAAACGTCCTCAAAAAGGACAGGTGTTGACTCAGCACACTGGTTTGCCACCACGTGAAACTGGCGATAAAAAGCCATTTTCAGGAAAGAGTAAACCTAAGGCTAAAGCTCATCGTTAATATTTAAAAGAAAGGGAAACATAGTTTCCCTTTCTTTTCGTCTTGAAATGTCAAAATCATCACAATTTAATGAGAAAACTGTAATTTATAGAAACATAAAATGACAATATCAACTTGAATATTTAAGCCATGATGATTATAAATAAAGAGCAGAACAGCTTTTACGACTTTGGTCGACTACTAAAAAACGATTAAAAACTTTAAAGTTGCACTGCTAAAATGACTTTGCTATCGCTGTTATTGATTAAAAAAATGGCATAAAGCCAAATGATTATAAAAAATCTAAAGGGATTGGTTAGAAATGTATTATTTCATTACATTAGCTGGGTTGCTAATAATTGCAGCACTCGCGCTTCGGCGTATGCATCAAAATCAACGTCAAGATAGTCCGTTAAAACGCCGCGGCATTCTCACGATTTCTGAACAAATTACACTTATGCGCTTACAGGCTGTTTTGCCACGTCATACTGTACTTGCACACGTGTCTTTTGATGCTTTATTGACAACAAAATATGCGCATACACGCCGTAAGTATCAAGGACTAGTGGCAGATTTTGTTGTGCTTGATCAACAATATCAGGTTCTCGCTGTGATTGAGATTGCAGATGAGTCTTCAATTAATCGTTTAAATCAAAAATACTATCAAGATAGTTTGTTGGAGCTGGCTGGTTATAAAGTTCTACGCTATGGTAGTATTCCAACAGAACATGAATTACGTGAAGATTTGGTATCTGATCCTTATGAATCAAATACTATTATGACAACTTCATCTACCTCATTGCCTCAAACAGAACGTATGATGAAGTACAGTATGTTTGCTGCAAAATCGTCTTAATCTGGAAGAACAGCAGTAACGGTCATTTCCACTAGTACGTCAGGCGCATAGAGTTTAGATTCTACGCAGGTACGTGCTGGGGGATGACCTTCAGCAATCCATGCATCCCAAACCGCATTCATCGCGGCATAATCTTTCTCGATGTCTTTAAGAAAAATAAGCACTGACAAAATATGGGTTTTATCTGTTCCCGCTTCCGCTAGTAAACGATCGATATTATCTAAAGTCTGCTGTGTCTGAGCAGTCACATCTACACTGGTATCATCAGCTAATTGACCTGCTAAATGAACCAAATTTCCTGAAATTGCGACTTCGCAGTAACGAGAAGTGACATGCAAACGCTGCACAGACATAAGATTTACCTGAATGAATAACAATAGAAAAGATTGTACTTGATACGATTCTGATGCAGTGTAAATTTGTTTAAATTAGGTTGAAAAAGTTTCTATTTCCATTAATTTACGTTGTTTGAAAATCAAAATAGAGCGGGATTGTGGGCAAATAATAATATTGCCTAGATTCAGAAATTGAATTTTGGCTTGTCGAAGTTGATTTAAACAACTCGCAATAGAGCTCTGGTTGGGACATAGTTGTTTGAGTTGGCTCAAAGCTGAAGTGGTCGTGTGATACATGATCTTATTCCTTATCATCATTGTTAAAAATTGGGCAAAGATATGACTTTGCCCGATTCGTTTATATGTTTTGTTGTTCGGATTGATACCAATTGACGTGGCGTGTGATGTACATGACGCATGCAATTAAAATGAAAGACAAAATGGAGCCGAACAAGAACGTTTTTCCGCTGGATTGTAGTAATAGATACATCATGCCGTATAAAGCACTGAGCAAAACACCGAAGAGTATGGCGGCTTTAAAACCTTGAACGACGAAGTATAAATACCAAGTAATCAAGCCAATACATGCAACTGCCGCAATCAGATAGGCAAGGGAAAAAGCGTAATATTCACTGATTGATAGTAATAAGACGAAGAACACGCCTTGTGCCATGGCAACCAAAGCATACTGAACAGGATGAATTTTGAGATTCTTCAAAACCTCGAATAAAAAGAAGCAACCAAAGGTAATAATGATCACCATAATGCCATATTTGATGGCACGATCGGTTTGGGTATAAATATTAACGGATTCTAAAAACTGCGTTGAAATACCAGAAATGTTATTTGAAGATGTATTTGAAGTAGCATAAGTAGCTTCAACATCACTGATCAGATTGCTTTGAGTATTTAAAGCTTGGTAAAAACACTGACTATTTTCACAGGTTGAGAGACGATCTAAATTACGTTTACCTAAAGCAATATTTTTCCAGTCCGCTTCAAAAAGTTGTCTTTTGCTGAGTTTCTTAAACGGTAAACTTTGACCATCGTATTTCACATCACCCCAATTCCCTTTAGCTTGATATGTCATTTCGTAACTGGTTGGGATAAATGCAAATTCGCTTAAACCTTCTAGATCAAATTGCAGATTAAAGCTAAAACCTTGTTGGAGTTTTTGGATCAGTTCAGGATATTGCTTGCTGGTGATATGTAGTAGATCAAAGCCATGCTGTCCTTGGCTTTGTTCAGAAAAGTCAAATTTATAATTTTTTCCATCAATATTAAACGTTGGCTTGGCATTTAGACCGCGAGCATCTTGGATAGGGAAAATGATTTCAGCTTGATTCCAAAGATAGTTGTGTTGAGGTTCAATCGTAGCGCCTTTAAATACGCCTTTTCCTTGCATCTGATTTTGATAACTAATCGCTTTATACATACTACGTTTGTAGGTATTGTCTGAAACTTTAAATTGAGCCGTCCAGTCTGTTGTTTCTGCACCTAAGGTAATAAATGCTGTTTGCGTGCAATCGTAAGTTTTCTTTTGTTCATCGGTACATTTTGTTTGAATTTGATAGGGAAGTTTTAAATAGGGTGCAATCACTTGTTGTGGGCGAATTTGTTCTTTTGCAATGTCCTGAATCACTTGTTGTTGATAGCTTTGGCGCTCATCTACTAAGTTAGAGATAAAAAAAAGACCAATATAAAAAATCAAAATCAGGAACAAAATCGCTCCTATTTTCAGATTAATAAAGTTTCTGCGCATGGTGGATTCCATTGTCATTGTGGTATGACAAGTATCTCGAATCGATATGCGTTCTAAATGAGTTGTAATTGAAGCTTATGTGAAGTTTCGATGAAGTATAATTTTTACCAGTACTCCTGATTTGTGTTGCTCTAAGAAATCTAAATCATTTTCAGGGATATTTTGAATGGTGACGTGACCTTGATGCTGTTGGATAATCTGCTGCACGATACTCAGACCAATACCTGTACTTCGTTGCTGATTTTGGGGACGAGGTAATGAAAAATAGGTTTCAAAGACACGATTTAAAGCGTATTGAGGGATGGCTTCACCCTCATTGAATAATAGAATTTCAATACCATCAGTGACAGTGACGGTATTTGCCCTGAGTTGAATTGCGAGAAGACCTTGTTCAGAGCAAAAGTCTCTTGCGTTATCTAAAAGATTATTGATTGCTTGCTTAAGCCAAAAGGGATCAGCATAGATTCCGCAATATTCAGGAATATTCAGCTCTACTTGAATTTGTTTAATTTGGAGAGCACTCTGTTGTTGTATCACGCAATCCCGAATTAATTTTGATAAATCAATATTTTGAAACTCTAAAGCATGCTGATTTTTCTCTAAGCGTGTGAGCAGTAGCATGCGTTCGATTAAAGATTGTAAGCGATGACTTTGCTCAACAATATGTACTGCAAATTGTTGTTGATCTGCTAAGGGTAAATCATCTTGTAATAGTTCTGCACTGGCTTGAATTGCCGTGAGTGGGCTTTTTAACTCGTGGGTTAGCGTATTGACATAATTTTCGACATAAGCACGATCTTCGAGTTTCTCTCGCATTTCACTGAGCGCTTGAGTCACTTGGTTGAGCTCTTTTGCAGAATAGAAAAATGGAGCTTGATTGACGGGTGCTAATGCTTGAGCATAGCGACGCACTTTATCAATGCTGTGTCTTAACCAATATGCCACCATGCTTGCGAGTAATAAACTCAGTGCGGCGATCCAAAGCGCTTGATGAATCAGTTGACGTTCTGCGCGAGCAATATACGGTTGTACGGATTGATTTGGTTTACCAATGCTTGCTACACCAAGTAATTGTTGTTTGTAAATAATGGGTGCAGCAATATGCATCACGCTGCTGTTTCGATCATAAGGATTGGTTGCAGTCGAACGTGCGCCGTATTTGCCGCGTAAGGTCAGATAAACATCATTCCATTTGGAATAGTCTTGCCCAACGGCTTGACCTTCGGAGTCGTAGATGACAATACCGTGCTGATCTGTAATATACAGTTGTTGGTTAATTTCATCTTTTTGATGCTGCCAAATTGTGGCATTGAGTTGGCGTGATAATGCTGCTTGAATTTTTTGATCAAATTCAGATGTACTGACTTTTTGTTGTGCCACATCTTCTGCAATCAATTGGGCAATGATATTGGCATTCTCGGCGAGAGTATCTTCGACCACTTGACGGACATTTGGTTTAACCTGTTGATTCAACGTGTAGGCAATAAAGCTCAGGCTCAGCATAACCACTAAGCTAAAGAAAAACCAAATGCGGATAAAGATGGACATTGGTTAACCTAACTTCACTAAACTATACCCAAACCCTCGATGTGTCCGAATTGGATCATCATCAGGGGTAATTTGTTTAAGCTTTTGTCTTAAACTTTTGATATGGGTATCGACGGTGCGTTCTAAACTATGTTCAGGATGTTCCCAAATATGATCCATCAATTGCTGACGGCTAAAGACTTTTTCTGGATGTTGAATCAACAAAAACAACAAGCGATATTCATAACGTGTTAGTTGCAGTATTTGCCCATGATATTGAATCTGTAGCGATTGCGGATTACACGCCCACATCGTAGATTGCAGGATCGTTTCTGCTTGGGTGATTGATGGTTGTGATGAGATATTTTGCGCCTGTATTTCCATTCTGCGCCAAATGGCTTTGATTCGTGCCACAATTTCTCGTGCGCTAAAAGGCTTTGTACAATAATCATCTGCGCCGATTTCTAGACCGACAACCCGATCAATTTCATCATCACGTGCAGTGAGGAATAATAAAGGTGTTTGATATTTTTGGCGTAGCTGTTTGCAGACTTCAAAACCATTCTGATCAGGTAAACCAACATCTAAAATAATAAAATCAAAAGCTTGTTCTGAAAGATATTGTAGTGCTTGAGCCCCTGTATTTGCCCAGCTTACACTCCAGCCTTCGCGCTCAAGTGCATAGCGTAGCGGAAGAATAATCGCAGCTTCATCTTCAACACAGAGAATTTGTTTTTGATTCATCATGATTAACTAATCAATATTTTCTAATTTTATTGGGTTAGTTTAGCGGAAGATGTGGTTGAGAAAACTAGGAATACTCATTTTTATAATTATTTAATAAAGCAAAGGACACTTGAAGTGCCCTGTAATATTCGGATTTGATCGTCACGCCAACCACAGGAGCAAATGCTAAAAGCGAGGATTTCTTTAGCAAGAGCAAATGACAAGGATAATGTCACTGCGATGCTTAGAGTACTGAAAACCGCATAAAAAGCAAACATAAATTTGAACGAGAATTGTGCTTTTGCATAAAAAAGCAACGTTACCACAAGGAAAGTTGAGATTCATCCTCATGCGTCTGTAGTTGGTAAACGCCTAAACCGACTAAACGGAACTGAAAACTTTGATCAATATGCATTTCTTCGATTAATTGCAAAACCACTTGTTCTAAATCTTGCTGCGAGCGCAAAGGGAGTTTAAAACTCTTACTATGCTGCAAGGTTTGAAAGTTTTTGAGTTTGAGTTTGACGTTTACCCCACGAGCAGTCAGTTGTTTTCTTTGCAAACTGCGCCAGACTTGTTCTGCTAAAGGCTGCCAAGCATGAGCACATTGATTCAATGTGTAGTCATCATCAAAGGTAATTTCTTTCGAGATTTGTTGGCGTTCACGTTCTGCTTTGACTGGACGATGATCAATGCCTTGTGCATATAAATACAGTTGTCTACCGTATTTTCCGAAGTGATGGATGAGTACGTTCTCTTCTATTTTTTGTAGGTCGCCCAAGGTGTGTAAATTTAATTGATTTAATTTTTCATGCGTGACTTTGCCAACGCCAGGGATTTTATTCAGTGCTAAGTCTTGAATAAAATGTTGGATTTGATGGGGTTTGATTACAAATAATCCATTCGGTTTATTCCAATCGGATGCGATCTTAGCCAAAAACTTATTAGGTGCAACGCCTGCGGAGGCTGTTAGTCCTGTGACGGCAAAAATATCTGCGCGAATTTGAGTCGCAACTTCAGTAGCGCTCGGGATGTTTTTTAGATTCTCAGTGACATCCAAATAAGCCTCATCTAAAGATAATGGTTCGATGAGTGGTGTGTATTGCTGAAAAATTTGATGAATTTGTGCTGAAACCTCTCGATATTTCTCAAAATGAGGTTCAATCACCACCACTTGAGGACAAAGCTTTTTTGCTTGTCCCATCGACATCGCAGAACGTAGACCAAAAACACGAGCAGGGTAGGAGGCAGCGGCAATGACAGCGCGTGGGTGGTGTGAGGAAATGACCACTGGTAAATCTTTAAGTTCAGGACGATCACGCAGCTCAACTGAGGCAAAAAAAGCATCCATATCGATATGAATGATTTTGCGTAACTCATTTGCCATCTTGAATGCCTTGCTGCTCAAGAAAGATACGCCACTGGCGTGGTGAATCCGCATACACATTTAAATCAACTGCTTTAGGTATCCCATCAATTTTTCCAGTTTGGGTGTGTTGCCAAAATAGCCATTTACGTCCGTCTTTTAATTCAGGTTTAGCTTCGTAATCACGAACCCATAGCGGCGTATCGTTAAAGCTCCCCATCAAAACGATGTGATAAAAACTCTTAGAAATATAGAAAATAGGTTGTTTGCCATAATGTTGTTGTAATTGATCATGCATGACCTGAATTTCTTTGAGTAACTGTTCTTTGGTATAGGTATTAATACAATTACTGTCATATTCCAAATCAATCACAGGGGGAAGGGCATCTGCTTTCTTTGGAACAGTCGCGATAAAATTTTCAGCTTGAACTTTGCCATCACGACACAGGCGATAGAAATGATAAGCACCGACATGCAACCCCTGTTCGCGAGCTTTTAGCCAGTTGTCCTGAAACTTACGATCTTTAAAATCGCCACCTTCTGTGGCTTTGAGATAGACAAATTGATATTGCATCGGAGAGATTTTTTTCCAGTTAATCTCACCTTGATGATGTGAAACATCAAAACCGCGAATCGAATAATCTTGTGCAGAGGCTTTTTGTTGGTAGAACAAACCGAAATAACTGACGATACCTAACATGACGGCTAAACCGATACTGGTATAAGTCGGATAATGCTCAGAGAGTCGGTATTTCGCAGTTTTTTTCGCCATGTCGTCAGAAGTTATGCAAGGTCTAATAGAGAGTCGGATTTACAATACTGATCATGTATTGATTGTACTCGTTTTGCTTTGGGATGAACCATCTGACTACCAAATTGTTCCACAAATCTACACGATGCATAATCTTTAGCCTGTCGTTCATATTCACGAACCCAGTTTTCTCTGTCTGCCGTGCGCTCGTTTGATATCGGCCATATACCTTGTCTTAATCGCTCTACGCCTATTCGCCACGGTTTAGGACTGATTCGGGCACGGAAGCAATTTTGATTTTGGCACATCAGGTCATAATAGGGATCGGCATAAATTGCTTTGAAAAATGATTGAACTTGCTCACCTCGAGGCTCAAAGATTTGATGCATAACTAAAATTCGATAACCATTGGGCGTGCGATAAACACGTAAGTGCCATGTTGGATAATGTGTTGAGAACGCTCTAATTTTCTCTAGAGCTTGTTGTTCAGGTGCGCCCTTAAGTTTTTGTTGGAATTTAAATACCGATTTTGCAATCAGGCTCGTAACTAGAAGCGAAAGGACAAATCCAATGCCAAAGATAAACCAAGAAGAAAAATAAAATGCGCCTAAACCGCTGCTAGCCAGTAATACAAAGAAAATGATGAAGTACAAACTAGAATGAGGTTGGGTCACAAAATCAATATCAGCAAATAAGACATCAGGTGTGTTTAGACATAATGCACCATAGCTATTACGCGTAATAATCACATCATCGTACTGGCTGATGATTTCCTCTCGAATAGGTAAGCCCTCTGCACCGTTATAAGCAACTTTATGATCGATACGCCGAACCGTTTTATCTATTTTAAGTTGTTCAAGCGCCTCAAAGACTCGTTGCTCAGCATGCTGCTGAGCCGCTTCGATATTTTCATCTGACCAACCAAAGCGTTTAATCGTATATTGGCGACCTTCAAATTTCGTTTTGGTTTTTGCTTCAGCCCAATATTTAGGGACGATCATCTCTAGATCCTTCTTATTTTTGATATTTTATTACTTAATTAGTCTGTTGTTTCTTTCGGAATTTGCCAAAAAATCCAAGCAGTAATGATATTGATACATCCTAAAGAGATGAGTGTGCAATGGAAAGCTGTAGTTATCGATGATGTTGGAAAATGTTGACCATATACATTGATCAATGTACCTGCTAAAGCAACCCCGATACTCATCGAGAGCATCATAATCATCGATAAGAAGCTATTTCCACTACTCGCATCATGCTGTGGTAAATCTTTAAGGGTGAGCGTATTCATGCCAACAAATTGCAGTGAGTTGAGCGTTCCAAAGATAAATAAATGTAATATTTTTAGCCATAGAGGCGTATCAGCGGTCATTAATGCAAAACTGGCAATACATAGACCCACTAATACGGTATTGGTGAGCAGAAAGCGACGATAACCCACTCGTTGAATGATAGGACGAATAATCGGTTTGGAAAATAATGAACCTAGTACCATCGGGATCATCATTAAACCTGTGATAAAAGGTTCGAAGCCAAAAGCCACTTGCAGCATCAACGGTAAAATAAAGGGAATCGCATTACTGCCTAGACGAGCAAAGAAATTTCCTAGTACCCCAATTGAAAAAATCTTATAGCGAAATAAACGTCCATGAAATAAAGCATTTTGATGGCTATGTGCATGATAAGCATAAGCAACTGTTGCAATCGTACCTGCAACTAATAAGGAAATACTGACTAAACCTGAATATTGAGGTGCAGCAATATTTTCAATGCCTAAAGACAATCCGACCATTGCGATCATGAGCAAGATAAAACCACTTAGATCAAAGGCTTTTACGCTCGGTTCTTTTTGGTTAGGCATGACTTTAAAGGTCATGATCATCCCAAGGACTCCCATCGGGATATTAATCAGGAAAATCCAGTGCCATGTGGTGACTTCGACGAGCCATCCACCCAATGTCGGTCCCATGAGTGGACCAATTAAACCAGCCAAACTCATTAGGCTCATAGCAGAGAGAAACTGAGAGCGGGGAATTAATTTAAGTAGTGCTAAACGACCAACAGGCATGAGTAATGCACCGCCAATCCCTTGAACGACACGAAAGAATAGCAACTGATCGAGGTTTTGTGATAAGCCACAACCTAGTGATGCTAAGCTGAAAATTACCATCGAACTGAGATAAATATTGCGAATACCAAAGCGATCAGCAAGCCAACCGCTTAACGGGATACAGGCTGCGACGGATAAAACATAAGCGACAATGACTCCATGCATTTGTAATGGGTCTTCATTGAGCTGAACTGCCATAGCAGGAATCGCCGTGTTGACGATCGTGGTGTCTAAGGCTTGCATAAAGAAGCCTATCGAAACCAATAATACCAACAAGCGAAATTCAGGTTGTACAGCTTGATGAGTCGTCGTTGTCATATATTTTAAGGTGCTAAAACTCTATTCAAGTTTAATGCAAAAGAGCCTGAAAGAAAGACAATAATTGTCAAAGAGACGTCATCGAAATGACATCAAAATGTCATCGAATTTGAATCTCAGAACACTAGATTGATCCTACATAATAAATCGTATGGAAATTGATCATGAAGTTTAAGATTTCAGTTTTATTGACAGCTTTACTGTCTGTGGGATTAGTGGCATGTAACGATAATAATGACAACAACAATAAATCAGAACAAATTGAACCTACCCCTGAAACCATTAAATTAAGTGTATTAGGACACTATAAAACCAATATTTTTGCTGAAAGTGCAGCAGAAATTCCTGCGTATGATGCGGCAAGCAAACGGTTATTTGTCGTGAATGCACAAAAAGGTTTGGTAGATGTACTGGATGCATCTAAGCCTGAACAACCTGTTCATATTGCAGAACTCTCTGCACGTGATTATTTAGCTGACTCAGAAGTGAATAGCGTTGCCGTACATAATGGCATCGTGGCGATTGCAGTCCAAGCAAAAAATAAAACCGATGCAGGTCTCGTGGTTTTCTTTAATGCCAAAGATTTGAGTTTTGTGAGTAAAGTCGCTGTAGGTTCGTTGCCTGACATGCTGACCTTTAGTCCAAATGGCAAAACTGTTTTAGTGGCAAATGAAGCTGAGCCAAATGATGATTATTCGATTGATCCTGAAGGTTCGGTCAGTATTATTGATATTCAAGATATCAAACAACCTAAAGCGAGTATTGCTGATTTTAGAGCTTGGAATAGCCAAAAGGCAGATCTCATGGCAAAAGGTGTGCGTATTTTTGGACCAAATGCTACGGTTGCTCAAGACTTAGAACCCGAATACATCACCATTTCAGGTGATAGCAAAACGGCATGGGTGACATTACAAGAAAATAATGCGATTGCACGAATTGATATTGCTCAACAGAAAGTTACCGATATTTATCCATTGGGCTATAAAGATCATGGCGTAATGGGTAATGAACTGGATGTCAGTGATAGAGACAGCAAGATAGATATCAAAACTTGGACTGGTTTAGTGGGTATGTATCAGCCAGACTCGATTGCGAATTATCAAGTGAATGGACAAACCTATTTGGTCACAGCCAATGAAGGGGATAGCCGTGAATGGTTAAAAGATGAAGATGCCTATTTTGCGGGTAACTTAGCTCAAGGTTATGTTGAAAATATCCGTATGAAGCATTTATTTAACAGTAAAGGCTTCAATGCGGAAGGTGATTATCCTGCCCATTTACAAAAGATCGCAAATGGTGTGAAAGGAGCTAAACTTAATCCTGTTACATTTGCCTATTGTGGTGCGACAGCAACCGAAGCAGGAGATTGTCGTAAAGATGGTAATTTAGGCCGTTTAAATATCGCATGGAATATGGGATATCAAACCAATGCGGATGGATCACCAAAGCTAGATGCAAATGGACGATTAATTTACGATAAATTGTATGCCTATGGCGCACGTTCATTTAGTATTTGGAATACCCAAGGACAGCTGGTATGGGATTCAGGAAGTGAGTTTGAGAAGAAAATTTCTGAACTGTTTCCAACTTATTTTAATACCGATCATGAAGCCGTTAGTTTAGATGATCGTAGTGATAATAAAGGTCCTGAACCTGAAGGCATTACACTGGGCACGATTGGTGCGAAGACCTTTGCATTTATTGGTTTAGAGCGAATGAGTGGCGTGATGGTATATGACATTACTACGCCAATGCAGCCTAAATTTGTTGAATATTTCACGACTCGTAATTTTGTGGAAACGGATAGTGCCAAGCAAGGCGATTTAGGACCAGAAGGTTTGATCTTTATCGCTGCCAAAGACTCACCAAATGGTAAGCCCTTATTGGTTGTCGGAAATGAAGTGAGTGGCTCTACTGCAATTTATCAAGTGAATGTTCAGTAATAAGTTATAAAAAAGCGGATCAATAGGTCCGCTTTTTTGATCAAAATACATCAAACTTCAATATGGGTCGGTGCATCCAAATTTTTAATTACATTAGAAATTTGTTCAGTAGTTTCACAAATAATCACTTTGGCACGATGTTGAGGGGGAAGAAATCCTTCTTCTACTGCATAATCAAGTTGGGCAATCAGTGCATCATAGAAACGATTGACGTTATAAATAATCATTGGTTTTTGATGTTGATTGAGTTGTCCCCAAGTCGCAATTTCTAGAATTTCTTCAAAAGTTCCCAAGCCACCTGGCAGAGCAATAAAGGCACTAGCACGCTCAGCCATTAACGCTTTACGTTCATGCATGGTCTCTACGACGTGTAACTCGGTGAGTTTACTATGAGCAATTTCATAATCCAGCATGAACTCAGGAATTACGCCAACGACTTCGCCACCATGTTCTAAAACCGTATCTGCGACTTGTCCCATTAGACCAATACTGGCACCGCCATATACGATGCCAAAGCCTTGATCAGCGACATGCTGTGCGAGTTCAATCGCTTTATCGCGGTAGATTGGTTTATTACCAGTACGTGAACCACAATATAGCGCAATTAAAGCTTGAGTTGTTTTTGGGAGAGGTGTTGTTCTTTTCTCAGTCATTCTTAGTACACTATTCATTTCGTTTACTTTTCACCTTATCATTTTCATTCTAGTTGTCTAGGCTAAATCACTTTTATGACAGTTTTATGCACATTTTACATACAATCTCTTTTGGCAATACTTAGAAAGAATTTGTAAGAAACATCCACATAAAAAAGGTGAATTTCACTACGATCTTGCCTATACTGAAAATCCTTTTATTAATTTATGTACCTCTATGAGTAGTGGTTGTTGTCGCTCCGCTTTGTTTTTATTTCCTAAGAAAAATGTTTTGGCTGCTAATGTTGGCCTTTTAAAATTTAAACTCCAATACCTTGCTGCCAATTTTGCAGAGGAGTCTCGTCAATGATCTTCGAATGGATGTCTGACCCTTCTGCATGGGTTGGTTTGGCGACTCTAGTCGTATTGGAAATCGTATTAGGTATTGATAACCTTGTTTTTATTGCGATTTTGGCGGAGAAATTACCGCCAGAACAACGTGCTGCTGCTCGTAGAATTGGTTTAATTCTCGCATTATTAATGCGTTTGGTTTTGTTGGCATCCATCGCTTGGGTGGTCACTTTAACCCAGCCGCTTTTCCATGTGTTCGATCATCCTTTCTCCGGGCGAGATTTGATTCTGTTGTTCGGTGGTGTGTTCTTATTGTTTAAAGGAACAATGGAATTACATGAGCGAATTGAAGGTAAGCAGATTTTAAAAGAAGAAAATCCAGTTCATGCCGCATTCTGGATGGTGGTTGTACAGATTGTTGTACTTGATGCGGTATTCTCACTTGATAGTGTGATCACTGCTGTGGGTATGGTCAAAGACCTTTCAGTGATGATGATCGCGGTGACTATTGCGATTGGTATCATGTTGTTGGCAGCACGTCCTTTGATGGAGTTCGTCAACAAACACCCAACTGTTGTGATTCTGTGTCTTGGCTTCTTGATGATGATTGGTTTCTCCTTAGTCGTTGAAGGCTTTGGTTTCCATATTCCGAAAGGCTATTTATACGCAGCGATCGGATTCTCTGTTTTGGTTGAAATGGTCAACCAAACTATGCGTCGTAACCAAGAAAAACTTGTGACAACGACTGACTTGCGCTATCGCACTGCTTCAGCAGTGTTGCGTATGTTGGGCGGCAAAAATGATGGTCAAAACAAAGAAGCGGAAGATGTTTTAGCAACTCAAGCTTATGCCAAAGAAGTCTTTGACGAAGATAATGGTGTTTACCATAGCGTACTTGTACAAGGTGTACTGGGATTGTCGGAACGACCTGTTAAATCTGTCATGACACCTCGTCCAGAGTTAGAGTGGTTAGATTTAGATTCTGATCCTGAAGAGTTAAAACAGCGCTTAATGGCAATGACCCACTCACGTTTAATTATTGCGCGTGGTGAGTTGGATAATATTGAAGGTATTGTTCTCACCCATAAAGTGTTAAATGAATATATTGAAACAGGCTCAATTGATTTCACAAAACATATTAGAGAACCTTTGATTGTTCATGAAAATGCGCAAGTGTTGATGGTGATGGAGCAATTACGTCAAGCACCTTTGCAAATGGCGATTGTACTCAATGAATATGGTTCAATTGAGGGTATTGCAACTCCAATTGATGTGCTTGAAGCGATTGCTGGTGAGTTCCCTGATGAGGATGAACTCGAAGCTGCGGCGGCAAGCTTAGAAGACGGTTCGATGTTGTTAGAAGGATCGACCGATATTCGCCATGTGTCATTGTTACTCGGTAAGGACTTAGTTGATGAAAGTGAAGAATATTCAACTTTGTCGGGTTATATTCTTTTCCATTTAGGACGTTTGCCTGAAAATGGTGAAATGATCGAAGCCGATGGTCATCGCTTTGAGGTGGTGACGATGGATGGGCACAAGATTGAAAAAGTGCGCATCATTGCAAAAGACAAAACATCTGAAAAGTAATTCGATTTGTTGAGTTGCTTTAAATCCCTGAGCTAAATCTAATATGTAGAGCAATCACATTATGGTTTTCTCAGGGTTTTTATTTTTGAGAATGAAAAATGACTGTGTTAGAGAATTGCCCTTGCGGACAAGGTTTATACATAAATTGTTGTCAGCCTTTGCATCTAAAACAACAATTTGCTGAACATGCAGAGCAGTTGATGCGTTCACGCTATAGCGCGTTTGCCTTGCAAAAAATAGATTATATTATTGAGACGACTGCTTTAGGTCAACAGTCTATGCTTGATCGTGCTGCAATCGCAGATTGGAGTCAGTCTAATCAATGGTTAAAATTAGAAGTGTTACAACACCAGCCTAAACTTGATAAAACTCATGCCTTAGTCGAGTTTAAAGCCCATTATTGTGATCAAAATCAGGATGCAAAACAGCAGCATATACATCATGAAATTTCACATTTTGTTTTACATCAGCAGCGTTGGTATTTTCTTGATCCAACCTTGAATATGCAAGTCACCATGAAACAACCGTGTATTTGTGGTTCGGGGAAAAAATTTAAACAATGTTGTGCACAATTCATCTAAGTTTGTCTTAAAATAGCGCACACTTTTATGCCTGATTGAAGGATGTAGGCAGATGTTGCTCACCGTTATTTACATTATTGCCATTACTGCAGAAGCAATGACAGGAGCTCTGTCAGCGGGACGTCGTAGTATGGACTGGTTCGGTGTGACACTGATTGCCTGTGTGACAGCTTTGGGTGGTGGTTCAGTTCGAGATGTGTTGTTAGGGCATTATCCTTTAACTTGGGTGAAGCATCCTGAGTATTTGGTACTGACGTGTTGTGCTGCATTTGTCACGATTATTATTGCCAAATGGATGAAGCATTTACGCAATATCTTCTTGGTACTTGATGCTTTAGGTTTAATTGGTTTTACCATTATTGGTTGCCAAATTGCGTTGTCGATGGGGCACGGTTTTGTCGTCTCAGCCGTTGCAGGAGTTTTGACAGGAGTATCAGGTGGTATTCTGCGTGATATTCTGTGTAATGACGTGCCTTTAGTTTTCCGCCGTGAGCTATATGCCAGTATCTCTTTTGTTGCTGTGATCTGTTATTGGATCTGCTTAGAGGTCGGTTTGCCACATGATTTGACCGTTATTTTCACTTTGGTTTTTGGTTTTACTTTACGTTTGATCGCGATTTATTTTGGCTTAGAAATGCCGAAATTTATTTATAAAGAAGATGATGCAGAATCTGCTTCGTCTACAGATGAGCATTGATTGACTAGCTGTATATGCGATGCTTTGAGATAAATTAAAATGAATGATATCAAGTTTGATAAGAAAGATTTTTATAAAAGTAACAAGCTTTTTCTTATCTTGGTGATTGTATATTTTCTGGCGCAGTATAAGTTTCAGTTAGATGTTTTAAACATTCTGCATGATCTCCTTTTATTCGGAGTGACTGTCGGATTGTTCAAATTACTAAGAAATATTCAACAAGATCGACTGAATTATCTTATTCCGAATATTATGTTTATTTGTCTCATAATTTTTCAGATTGTATTTAAGAAATAACATCTCTTGTAAGACAGCATTTGACGTTTAAACAACAACAAGGGCTTGTCACAACGCTTTCATCCACATAGCATACAAAGCATTGACGATAACAATGATTTTGGATGACTTGCTGAAATGACCAGCCTTGCACATCATGCAACCGAAAACCGTTCCGTAGCTGAATTCACAGAACAAGCTTATTTAAACTATGCCATGTACGTGATCATGGATCGTGCATTGCCACATATCAGTGATGGTTTAAAACCTGTACAGCGCCGTATCGTATATGCGATGAGTGAGTTAGGTTTAAAATCAACAGGTAAGCCAAAGAAATCTGCTCGTACAGTTGGTGATGTACTGGGTAAATACCATCCACATGGTGACTCAGCATGTTATGAAGCCATGGTGTTGATGGCTCAGCCGTTCAGTTATCGTTACCCATTGATCGAAGGTCAAGGCAACTGGGGTTCACCAGACGATCCAAAATCCTTCGCTGCGATGCGATATACCGAAGCTAAACTGTCCGCTTATAGTGAATTATTGCTGAGTGAACTAGGACAGGGCACCAGCGAATGGCAAGATAACTTTGATGGTTCGATGAAAGAACCAATTACTTTACCTGCACGTATTCCCAATATTTTGCTGAATGGCACCACAGGAATTGCGGTGGGGATGGCGACTGACATTCCACCTCATAATTTACGTGAAGTGGTAAAAGGTACGATTGCACTGATTCGCAATCCTGAAACCACAGATGAAAAATTAGCAGAATACATTCCTGCACCAGATTTACCGACTAAAGCAGAAATTATTACCCCACCTGAAGAATTATTAAAAATTCAAACCACAGGTCGTGGTAGTTATCGCATGCGTGCGGTATATACCATTGATAAAAATGAAATCGTAATCACTGAACTACCGTATCAAGTTTCAGGTTCAAAAGTGATTACTCAAATCGCTGATCAAATGATCGCTAAGAAATTGCCTCTGGTCAGTGATGTACGAGATGAATCAGATCATCAAAACCCAACACGTTTGGTGATTGTACTGCGCTCTAACCGTGTCGATGCAGAAACGGTAATGAGTCACTTATTTGCTACGACGGATTTGGAATCTAGCTATCGCGTCAATCTAAATATGATTGGCGCGGATGGTCGTCCGCAAGTTAAATCGATTCGCCGCATTTTATTAGAATGGATTGAAATTCGTAAGCAAACGGTGATACGTCGTCTTCAATACCATTTAAATAAAATCGAAAAACGACTGCATATCTTGGCAGGTCTTTTAATTGCTTATCTCGATATTGATACTGTGATTCGAATTATTCGTGAGGAAGATCAACCCAAACCAGTGTTGATGCAGCACTTTGGGATTGATGACATTCAAGCGGAAGCGATTTTAGAGTTAAAGCTTCGTCACCTCGCCAAGCTTGAAGAAATGGAAATTCGTCGTGAGCAGGAAGAGTTAGAAGCGAAAGCTGCGATTATTCGTGAGCAATTGGCAAATCCAGAATCATTGAAGAATTTAATCATTAATGAATTAAAAGAAGATGCTAAAAAGTTCGGTGATGATCGCCGTTCACCTATCGTTACTCGTGCTGATGCTGTACAAATTAAAGAGCAGGACTTAATGCCTGCGGAAACGGTGACGGTTGTTTTATCCGAAGCAGGTTGGGTGAGAGCTGCCAAAGGCGGTGATGTCGATGCTGCGAACTTAAACTATCGTGCTGGCGATCAATATCTCAGCCATGCAGTTGGAAAGACCAATCAGCGGGTGTATTTCTTGGATGAAACAGGTCGAAGCTATGCTTTACCGATCAGTAGTTTGCCATCGGCACGTGGATTGGGTGAGCCTTTAAGTTCTAAACTTGCACCAGCCAGCGGTGTGTCATTTATTCAAGTCTTTATTGAAGATGATGCGAGTGAATTGCTTGCCGTGAGTTCAAATGGTTACGGCTTCAAAACGCAAGCAGCTCAACTTGATACCAATGCTAAGGCAGGTAAATCCTTCTTGACTGTGGCAGATAAAGCGACGGCATTACCATTGTTGCCAATTCAGCAAGCGACACATGTTGCAATCTTAAGTTCTGCGGGTAGGTTACTTATCGTTGATTTGACTGAGTTACCTGTGCTGAATAAAGGTAAAGGTAACAAGTTGATACAACTTGATGAAAAAGAGCAAATTTTATCCATGACAACCTTGAATTTAGATGAAATAATCCAAGTCGCTGCAGGACAACAACATCTAAAACTGAAAGAGGATGATCTCCAAAAATATATAGGAAAAAGAGCAACAAAGGGGCAACTTTTACCACGGGGATATCAAAAAGCAAATAGACTCCTCATTCAGAGATAAGGCTAGTATTCTGCTATACAAATACGTTATATATGAAATATATTCATCTTGTATGAATAGATTGACTAAGGCAATTCAAAAAGTTAAAAAAAATGTTTTGCCATGGAAAGTAACGTTGTTACATTTTAAGGATTACACTCGGAGATAATGGCATTATGGAAAAGATTTGGTTTGCTGAATACCAAAAGACAGGAATTCCAGAAACAGTTGCACTGCCTGCTGAAAACACCTCACTTGTTGATATTTTTGAACGCAATTTCCAAAAATTTGGTTCACGTGATGCCTTTATCTTTATGGATAAAGTTTTAACGTATAATGAATTAGAAGTCGCTAGTCGTAAATTCGCAACATATTTACAAAGCCTGGGTTTGGCAAAAGGATCACGCGTTGCGGTGATGATGCCTAACGTATTCCAATACCCAGTGGTTGCTTTAGGTGTATTCCGTGCAGGCTTAGTACTGGTAAATGTGAATCCACTTTACACAGCACGCGAACTTGAGCATCAATTAAATGACTCAGGCGCGGAAGCTCTTGTAATCATCGAAAACTTTGCTAGTGTTTATCAAAGCATTATTGGTAAAACACCAGTGAAGCATGTTGTGGTTGCTTCTGTCGGTGACATGCTCGGTACACTGAAAGGTACGATTGTAAACTTCGTTTTACGTAAAGTGCGTAAGCAAATTCCTGCTTGGAACATTCCAGGTCATGTGAAGTTTAATACTGCATTAAACAAAGTAAGCCCAAGCAATTATAAACGTCCAAGCTTAACCTTGAGTGACACTGCTGTACTTCAGTACACAGGTGGTACAACAGGTGTTTCAAAAGGTGCTGAATTAACTCATCGCAACCTTGTATCAAACTTATTGCAGTGTGACGGAATTTTCTCAAGTAAATTCGGTACGGGTGATGGTGCTAAAGATGACCGTATCGTATGTGCTTTACCGCTTTATCACATCTTTGCATTCATGGTGTGTGCACTTTACGGTATGTACAAAGGTCAAGCGAATATCTTGATTCCTAACCCACGTGACTTACCAGCTGTTGTTGGTGAATTACGCAAATACAAACCTTCATTCTTCCCAGCAGTAAATACATTATTTAATGCTTTAGTGAACAATGAAGAGTTTAAA
The DNA here is from genome assembly GCF_015351505.1 of Acinetobacter sp. SK-43. Taxonomy (NCBI): domain Bacteria; kingdom Pseudomonadati; phylum Pseudomonadota; class Gammaproteobacteria; order Moraxellales; family Moraxellaceae; genus Acinetobacter; species Acinetobacter sp. SK-43. Next base: position 63,078 of record NZ_JADKPY010000002.1, on the reverse strand, counting down.
CAACTTGACCATAGCAATCTTAAGATGGCAATGGGTGGTGGTATGGCTGTATTGCCTTCAACTGCTGCTGCTTGGAAGAAAGTAACAGGTACGATCATTATCGAAGGTTATGGTTTATCTGAAACTTCACCAGTTGCAACTGCAAACCCACCAACAACAACTGAGTTTAGTGGCACAATCGGTATTCCATTGCCATTAACAGAAGTTGTATTGCTTGATGATGATGGTAACGAAGTAGCACAAGGCGAACAGGGTGAGATTTCAATCCGTGGTCCTCAAGTCATGAAAGGTTACTGGAACCGTCCAGACGAAACTGAAAAAGTGATGACTAAAGATGGTTTCTTCCGTACTGGTGACGTCGGTATCATGGATACACGTGGTTACTTCAAGATTGTAGACCGTAAGAAAGATATGATCTTGGTTTCAGGCTTTAATGTTTATCCAAGTGAAATCGAAGAAGTGATTGCAAAACATCCTAAAGTATTGGAAGTTGCTGCGATTGGTGTACCTGATGAAAAATCAGGTGAAGTGCCAAAACTATTCATCGTGAAAAAAGATCAGTCATTAACGACTGAAGAAATCTTGGCTTATGCAAAACAAAACTTAACAGGTTACAAATGCCCTCGTTATGTTGAGTTTATGGATGACTTACCAAAATCAAACGTAGGTAAAATCTTACGTAAAGATTTACGTAAACCTGCTTAAGCAACCAACCTTTACACTGCTATAACCAGCTCACCCTTAAAAAAGGGGGAGCTAGAAAAACGCCGCAATCGCGGCGTTTTTTATTTGGGTTTATTTAGAGTTATTCGACTTCATTAACCAGCGATCAATATACGGTCGACCGATGCCTACAATCCCGACAAATACAACCATTGTGGCAAGTTGGAAACGTAGACGAGTAGGATCAATCCCATTAAAACTAAAATAATTATCTGCTACGGCGTAAGCAACAATAATACTCAACCAATGCCAAAGCGTTAAACGCTTAATCCCAACAGCATAGAAGGCAATCGTCAGTATAACAAAGGTCCCTAGAGTTGATTGCCAGTTCAAGTTTGCACAAATTACGCTAAGCAAAAATGCCATGATTGGCAGCACGACTTTCAATACACGATCTACGAGGACTTGATGTTGTCGTTGCTGTGCAAGTACTTCAAACATTTCTTTTTGATCTGGATGTTGCATAGTCTAACCCTAGAAAACTAAAAATGAGTTACAAGTGGATGGCATATAAACTTGAGAGATTTGTCGAATATACACAAATGAAAATTAAATAAATTTTAGGTTATGATAGCATGATCAAAAGAATTTCAAGTGACGGATGTGAGCATGCAAGGTATTGGCGGCATTATATTGATTATTATCGTCGCGTGTCTGTTGCCCTATGTTTTCACCTTGATTGCAAAATCGAAGGGTGGTTTTCAAGCAAAAGATAATCAGAATCCGCGTGAATTTCTAGCTAAAACGACAGGTTTGGCCGCACGTGCCAATGCTGTACAGCAAAATAGTTTTGAAAGCTTACCTTTGTTTATTGCGGCTATTTTAATGGCTGAATATATGGTGGTACCTGAGAAATTTATTATGACTTTAGGTTGGGCTTATATCGTTTGTCGCGTGATTTACGGTATTTGTTATCTAGCGAATTTAGCGACTTTACGTTCGATCATTTGGTTTTTTTCGCTACTTTGTCCGATTCTCCTTTTTGTGATTACTGTCAAAATGACTTAAGGTAAATAAAATAGAAAATTCTCTAGCTGATGGTTTTCTAGCATCATTTTCATTGTATTCACGTTATAATCTCTCGGATTTACATCTAAGTTCACCAATATAAACGAGTGTTGATATGAGTTATAGCAATATTCCTGCGGGTAAAGACGCACCAAACGACATTTATGTCATCATTGAAATTCCTGCAAATGCAGCACCTATCAAATACGAAATCGATAAAGATTCTGATGCGTTATTTGTAGATCGTTTTATGGGTACAGCAATGTTCTACCCAGCTAACTATGGTTATGTACCAAATACATTGTCAGAAGATGGTGACCCATTAGACGTATTGGTTGTAACGCCACATCCTGTTGCTGCGGGTTCAGTCATTCGTTGCCGTCCAGTGGGCAAACTGAACATGGAAGATGATGGTGGTATTGATGCGAAACTCATCGCAGTTCCACATGAGAAGTTATCTCCTCTCTATAAAGATGTTAAAGAATATACAGATCTTCCTCCTTTATTGATTAGCCAAGTTGAGCATTTCTTTGCACATTACAAAGATTTAGAGCCTGGAAAATGGGTAAAAATTAGCGGTTGGGAAAGTGCTGATGTTGCTAAAGCTGAAGTGCTTAAAGCGATCGAAGCTGCTAAGAAGTAATTTTCTGAGTAGATTCAGCTAGATTTTATGATTTAAAGTCTAGCTGATAAAAAAACCTCCATTCAATTGAATGGAGGTTTTTTTATGACTTAAATAAAGCTGTGAATTAGAACAGTTTCACAGGAATATCAAGGAACAAACGCCATTCATTGGTTGAGCCAATGACATTGCTGACATATTGACCAGAAACATTATTATAGGTATCACTTGAACGTAAGTAAGAATAGCGAACACGTAGGCTTGCATCTTTCAATGCACCTGTTTGAACTGTATATTTGACTTGGTTAAAGAACTCATGTTCTTCGGCTTGGTCAATGATTTTTGAGCGATCTGTTATTTTAGCGATATCAATATCCCAACCATAAACAAATGCAGTTGTCCAGTTTAGACCAGGTAAACCGTGATTTTTGAAGTTGTAGTTATATTGTAGCCCGACAGATTTTTCATCATTACCATTAAAGTCGCCTAAATAGGAATTAGGGACATAGATACTTTGTAAACCATCAGCATTATAGCCATAGTCATATCCAGTATTACCTGTGTTATCTTGATAAGAAAGCATGACATTATGTACATCTTTGCCATAGCCCACTGAAACAGCCCAAATCGAGTTTTTACGGTTTGCTAGATCATCTGTGGTATGTGAATCAGTGAGTGCATCTTTATCCCATTTTGTATGATAACCCATGGCATCAAGTGTTAAGGTACTCTTGTCTTTTAAGCTTTGGGTAAAGTTTACATTAGCATAATGACGTTCTAACTTATCTTGAACATCTAAGCCATAATACGATGAATTGAGTTGATCATTAAATTTATATTTAGCACCCCAAACTACTGCACGATCAAGCCCTTGACCTGTCACATCTTTATCGGTACTAATTTGGTTTGACATTTGGTTTTTTGTGAATTTACCTGCAACCACATTTAGATTTGGAATTTCATTACTTTCAATGAAAACACCTGTGTAATACTCAGGCACTAAACGGGCTTGATTACTTGCCATGACAGGAAGTGTTGACACCTGTGTACCATAAGTCACGGTTGTGTTGGAAATACGTGCTTTCACATTGGCACCACCACGAGCCCAATGATCATAAGCAAATCCACGATCATCTACAGGAATCATTTGATTACCCGTATTATTATTCGCACCAAGCTTGAAAGATGCATCACCTACTAGGCCAACACCAAAGCCAACAACACCCTTTGTAAAGCCTGATTGAAGATCAAAAATGGCAGTTTGCGCTGTTGAGCTTGTATCATTTGTTAAACCGTCTTTTTTATCACGATTTAAAAAGCCTGTGCGGAACAATACTGAACCATTTGCATCTTCAACAAATCCTTTTGCTTCGCTTTGTTCGCTTGCATATGTTGAGGAGATCAATGCGGCATTAATCAAAACCGCCAATGTAAGTTTCTTTGCCTTTGGCATAGGTAGCCTCATAATAAATAAAATCAATTTCGATCAAAATCGAAATTTTGACCAATTGTATAAGTTATACATAAAAAAGATAGATTTTTATTAAATTATTTTAATCATTTTTACACAAAATTCAGCTAAGATTTTATGATTTAATTATCGTTTAAAATTAAATCATATTTAAATTAATATATTGATTTTTATTAATATATTGTTTTATTTTAATCATAAAATATATTGATTATTTTTTAGCTAAATGCATTAAAAATACGTGATTTGTTTCTATTTTTTCTCTTTTATTTTAATGATTTATTTTTTCTTTGATCAAAAGCTCTTCGACTGATTTGCAAAAAATTACATCCCGACGAATGACATTTTTTGCTGTACAAAAACGCACCATTATTTTCAGGCAGATTTAAGTTTTATCTGTGCACTTTTAGGGGGCGATTCAGGCTATATCAACATATTTGATTGTTATTTAAGGAGAACAGCACTTTTTGTTAAATTGAATTGCATTATTTTTGTGCATTTTTTAGGCGCAACAATGGTAGTGCTTTTTAATAGTTCAGAAAAATGAACCTTATTAAAGAAAAAATAATATTTCAGCACAGCCAAATGGCGTCGATAGCACTCTTATTGAACAGAAGCTAGATTTAGCAAGCATTTCTAAAAGTTGGCACAGCAATTGCTAATTACAAAATGATGCAACTTAAAACATAAATCAGTCGAATATCCATCATGGGGGAGATCAATATGATGAAATTTGCATGTAAAGCGATCGCGTTGAGTATTTTTGCTGTGACTTCGACTTTTGCTATGGCCGAAGAAACAAATACTTTATCTCAGTATGGCCTTAGCTTTTCTGGTAATGCTGCTTTAACTACAGACTACCGTTATCGTGGTATGACACAAACTCAAAGTGATCCAGCATTACAAGGTGGTTTTGCTTTATCTCATTCTTCTGGTTTGTATGCAGGGGTATGGGGTTCAAATGTAAATTTTGGTTCTGCTGATCCACATTTGGAGTTAGACCCATATGTAGGTTATGCAACAGAATTACCATTTGCTGGTAAGCCAAAATTAGATGTTGGTTTATGGTATTACGGTTATCCAAGTGCTTCAGATTTTAACTGGCTTGAGTTATACGCTAAATTAGGATTCAGCAGTGTTATTGCTTCTGGTGACAGTCTTTTAGCTGCTGTTAACTACACCAACGACTTCTTTGGTTTAGAAGAAGATGCGTGGTATTTAAACGCAACTTATACTGTTCCTTTCGCTGATACTGGTTTTGGTGGTGTAGCTAGCGTTGGTTATACTAAAGCTGATGATTACGACTTTAGTGACAACGGTAGTGAAGACGATAACTATGTCGATTGGAAAGTTGGTGTAACTTATAGCGTGAAATCAGTACCTGGTTTATCAGCTGAACTAGCTGCTGTAGGAACAAACATTGATGCAAATGCGCAACCATATAAACGTGGTGTTGAAACAGGTGCAGTATTTACATTAAACAAAACATTCTAATCATGTAATTGATTGATGCTTTGAAAGCCAGCAATTTGCTGGCTTTTTTATCTTTAGTCATTTTATTTTTAATCAATTTGATTGTTTGAAATTGAGTTAAGTATTACGTGCATCACTGCGCCAGAATGAACGCTTTTTGCTCCAGTTTGGTTAGGTATTCGATCATTAATTTTGCAACTTAATTATTCTAAAAAATAACTATGCTGATTTGCATATAAATAATTGTTTTATAATAATTTATTTAATTTTGTGTCGTTGTTGATAATGGCATGGCATTTGCAAAATATCTATTGATTCACTTTAAGACCTAAATCATTCAAATGTAAATAAAAAGGGGCAATCAATATGATGAAGTTTGCAGTTCAAGCTGTTGCTTTAGGGGTCGCTACATTCGCTTCGACACTCACTATGGCAGAAGAAAAAAAACTTCCATTTCCAGGTACGATCACAGGCAATATCAATGTTGTGTCTAGTTATAACTTGCGTGGTATGACCAACTCACCTGAAAGTGATACACCTGCGGTGCAAGGTGGACTTGATTATGCACATGATAGTGGTTTTTATTTGGGTTATTGGTTTTCAACATTGACAGCTGCTTATGCAGATTTTAATACCTCACCTACAGACGTGAAGGAAGAAAAGAAGTCATTTGAAAATGATTTGTATGCAGGATACAAAGGAAAAATCACAGAAGATTTGGGCTATCAAATTGGTGGGACTGTTTATTATTACTATCCAGGCTGGGAATCAACGGGTTATGAAACAATTGTCGGGCTGAGCTACAAAGACTTTAATATTACTGCTCAGACATTATTAAATAATGTGACTTTTGGTAATAAAGGTGACACCTATTTCTTGGCAACATATGCACCTAAATTAGCTGGCGGATTTACAGGTAAAGCACAAGTTGCGGCTTATTATTATGGTGATGATGATGAGTACTTGGCTTATCAAGCAAAACCAGGTGATGTCACCAAAACAGATTTTGCATTCCGACACGCTACACTAGGTTTATCGCATCCTTTGGGTGAAACTGGTGCAACGTGGAGTCTAGATTACATTTTTGGCGGTTATACGCGTGATGAAACTAAACAGAAAAACAAAGTTGTTTTAGCTTTAGGTTATGCGTTCTAACTGATTTGAGAAAAAAGCGACCATTAGGTCGCTTTTTAGCTATTGCTACCTCGATAAGACAAGGCTTCTGTTAAATGTGAGCTAGATATCATGTCACTCTCAGCTAAGTCAGCAATCGTTCTTGCAACGCGAAGTACCCGATGATAAGCACGGGCCGATAGATTTAATCTTTGTTGTGCCATTTCAATAATTTTTGCAGATCCCTCGTCTAAACGAGCATGTTGATCCAAAAGTTGGGGTGAAAGCGCTTGGTTTAAGCATTGCTGTCTTTTGATCTGTTGTTGATATGCTTTTATCACTCGATGACGAACAGTTTCAGAGTTTTCTGAGGGTTTTTGGTCTTGTAGCTCTTGAGCTTGCAAGGGTGGAACATCGATATGCAGATCGATTCGATCCAAAAGTGGACCTGAAATTCGATTTTGATAACGCTGAATACTTTCAGGCGAACACTGACAACGACTATCTTGATTAAATGCATATCCACAAGGGCATGGATTCATTGCAGCGATAAACTGAAAATTTGCAGGGAAGGTCATTTGTCTCGCCGCGCGAGAAATTACGATTTCTTTAGACTCTAAAGGTTGGCGCAGAACTTCAAGCACTTTGCGGTCGAATTCAGGTAATTCATCTAAAAACAAAACGCCGCGATGAGCAAGCGTAATTTCTCCAGGTTTTGGTTGAGAGCCTCCACCAACCAAAGCGATCGCAGATGCTGTATGGTGAGGTGCACGAAAAGGGCGCTGACCGAAATGATGTTGAGCATTTGCTACGGAATAGATACTAGCAACCTCTAAATTTTCTTGAGCATTCAAAGGGGGTAAAATTGAAGGCAGTCGAGATGCAAGTAATGTTTTTCCAGTGCCAGGTGGTCCCTTAAAGAGTAATGAATGACCTCCTGCAGCTGCAATTTCCAATGCTCGGCGTGGGCGAAGCTGACCTTTAACATCGGCAAGATCGTATTGATATTGTGATAATGATGAAATAGATCGTTGTGGTGCGGCTCTTATTTGGCTACTGCCCAAAAAATGTGCACATACATCTTGTAAATGTTTGGCAGGATAAACTTGAAAGTCTTCTAGTTGATTTGCCTCGTCCACATTTGATTCAGGAAGAACTAAATGATGCTTAGCTTGCTGACAAGCCATAGCAATAGTTAATGCCCCTGAAGTTGGACGTAAATGACCATCCAAAGCAAGTTCACCAATAAATTCAAATCCTTCGGTACAATTTTCAGGAAGCTGACCTGATGCGATTAAAATTCCCAATGCAATTGGCAGGTCAAGTCGTGACCCATCTTTGGGCAAGTCTGCAGGTGCTAAATTGATGGTTAAACGTTTGGTTGGGAAAAGAAAACCACTATTAATTATTGCGGATCGAACGCGATCTTTACTTTCTCGAACTGCTGCCTCAGGTAAACCCACGATAGTTAAAGACGGTAGGCCAGAACTAATATGAACTTCGACCTCGATTTGAGGCGCATGTAGCCCCAATAATCCCCTTGTATAAATTTTTGCAAAAGACATTTTATTATTGTTCCATTGTGGTGCTTTATTTTTAATCATTTAAATGTGCAAGTTGCACTGAAAAGGTGCTTATTTTTTGTTCTGCACCATTTCTTCAAGAGTTTTCATCTGTTGTTGTAACTCAGTAAGACGTTGGTTGGCTAAATTGAGGGCAGTTCTTTGACGATCTAGTTCTTGTTTGGAAACAAGATCGAGTTTCTCGATGCTTTCATTTAATAATGCGCGGAGGTTCTTTTCTAAATCTTTTTTAGGTTGATCAATTTGCTGCAAAATCGCTTGTAAAAGAGTTTCAATCATAATGAGCTCAATGAGTTATGTATATTTGCTGCTCAGTGTAACACTGCTTGTCTGAATCCTCTAGACTTGTTGTTGAACGTTGGATGACTGGAGACTTGTTTTAGCTAAACGTTGGCAAATGAAACTTATTTTCGATTGAATATCTACATCTTCAAGGCTAAATAGGTTATAAAGAAAGCTTGTGCCTGATATTTAAAAATCCCCAACCTTTAAATATTGGCACGAAAATTGAACATAAAACCTTACTGGTGAAAATAAGCCGAAGGAAAACAAACATGAAGCTTGTAACTGCAATTGTAAAACCATTCAAATTAGACGACGTGCGTGAAGCGCTCTCTGATATTGGTGTTCAAGGGATTACCGTAACTGAAGTCAAAGGTTTCGGGCGTCAAAAAGGTCACACAGAATTGTATCGTGGTGCAGAGTATGTGGTTGATTTTTTACCAAAAGTGAAGATTGAAATTGCGATTAGCGATGAAATGGTTGATGCCGTGATCGAATCAATCACTCGTGTCGCAAGCACTGGAAAAATTGGTGACGGAAAAATCTTTGTTACGAATTTAGAACAAGTCATCCGTATTCGTACTGGTGAAACAGGGCCAGATGCTGTCTAAATTGGCATAAAGTTTGCTGAGTTAGAAATAAGAGAAATAGCTCACAAAATAAGGTTGGGGGACACGAATGAAAAAAATGCTTATGGCGCTCAGTCTATCTGGCGCACTCTTAGGTGGTTCGGCTGTTGTTTGGGCAGAAGAAGCTGCTTCAACACCAGCAACAGAACAAACTGTAGCAGCATCTGATACCGTCGCTGAAACAGTAACGACTGTTGTTGCTGAAACTACCGCTCCTGCAGAGGCTGCTCCAGCACCTGAAGAGACACCAACAGCAGATACAGGTGATACCGCTTGGATCCTTGTTTCAACAGCACTTGTTCTGTTAATGACTATTCCAGGTTTAGCGCTGTTTTATGGTGGTATGGTTCGTAAGAAAAACGTACTCAGTACCATGATGTTCAGCCTTTCAGCTGCAATTCTTGTGAGCTTGATTTGGGTGATTGTTGGTTATTCTCTCGCATTCTCTGGTTCAGGTGCCTATGTTGGTGACTTGGCGAAGGCGATGTTAAATGGCGTTGCTTTTGATGCGCTGAGTGGAACGATTCCTGAAAGCTTATTTGTAATTTTCCAAATGACGTTTGCGATCATCACTGTGGCAATTATCAGTGGTTCTATTGCTGATCGTATGAAATATTCTGCGTTCATGGCATTCATCGCAATCTGGGTCATCCTCGTTTACGCTCCAATTACTCACTGGGTTTGGGCTGCAGACGGCTGGTTATTCAAAGCAGGTGCTTTAGACTTTGCTGGTGGTACTGTTGTACATATCAACGCAGGTGTTGCTGGTCTAGTCGCTGCATACATGTTAGGCAAACGTACAGGTCTTGGTCGTGAATCTATGGCGCCACATAACCTTACTTTAACTGTAATCGGCGCGAGCTTGATTTGGGTAGGTTGGTTTGGTTTCAATGGTGGTAGCGCATTAGGTGCGGGTGCTCGTGCAAGTATGGCAATCTTGGTAACCCAAGTTGCTGCTGCCGCTGCTGCATTCTCTTGGTTACTTGTAGAACGTCTAATCCGTGGTAAAGCTTCTGTTCTTGGTGGTGCATCTGGTGCGGTGGCTGGTCTTGTTGTAATCACTCCTGCTGCTGGTTTCGTGGGTGTAGGTGGCGCATTGATCATGGGTCTGATCGGTGGCGTAGTATGTTTCTGGGGTATTACAGCACTGAAACGCTTACTTAAAGCTGATGATGCTTTGGATGCATTCGGTTTACACGCTGTTGGTGGTATCGTAGGTGCAGTACTGACAGGTATCTTCTATAGTGATGAAATCATTAAAGCTGCTGGTGTTGTACTAGCTCCGACATTCGCTGGCCAACTTTGGGTTCAAATTGAAGGTGTATTAGCAACAATCGTATATAGTGGTGTTGTGACTTTCATTATCCTTAAAGTGATCGATCTTGTGATTGGTATACGTGTAAGCGCTGATGATGAACGTATGGGTCTTGACCTTAGCCAACATGGCGAACGTATCGAATAATTGATCTTTCGAATATCGATAAAAAAGCAGCCCGTAAGGGCTGTTTTTTTATGTCAATGAAGAAGCATTTATATACTTTTGGTTGTACTGATGGGCTATTGTGGCTCTCTGTTTAGCAATAGCTGAAACTTTGATACACTTGGTTGATGTGAATAACTAATTGCACAACTATGCATTGTCCATTTTGTAACGCCGCTGATAGTAAAGTTATCGATTCCCGTTTGGCTGCCGAGGGTAGTCAGATTCGTCGCCGTCGTGAATGCGTAGTGTGTGGTGAGCGTTTTACAACTTTCGAAAGTTATGAAATGGTAATGCCGCGGGTTATTAAATCAGATGCGAAAAGTGAGCCTTTTGATGAAGCAAAACTTCGCCGCTCTCTGATGCACGCTTTGCAGAAGCGACCTGTGACTCAAGAGCAAATTGAGACAGTGCTGAGCGACATTCAATCCCAAATTCGCCGTCTCGGTGAACGTGATGTCAAATCTAGAACCATTGGTGAAATTGTCATGCAGGCTTTGTTTGCATTGGATCATGTGGCGTATGTTCGTTTCGCTTCTGTATACCAAGATTTCCAAGATGTAGAGGCATTTCGTCGTCAAATCGAGCAAATGCAACAACGTGAAAACGAAGCTTAAGTTAGGGAAATCATGTCCGATTTAATCCAAGATCATCTTTCTGAAAATCAGTACTGGATGCAACAGGCTATTGATTTAGCACGACGTGGTCAGTATTCGACTAAACCAAATCCAAATGTGGGTTGCGTTATTGTTAAAGATGGAAAAATCATAGGTGAAGGTTTTCATCCCAAAGCAGGTCAGCCACACGCAGAAGTATTTGCACTTCGACAAGCTGGAGAAAATGCCAAAGATGCCACAGCATATGTGACTTTAGAGCCGTGTGCCCATTTTGGACGTACACCACCTTGCGCGGAAGCCTTAGTAAAAGCTCAAGTCAAAAAGGTTATCGTTGCTTGTTCTGATCCAAATCCTTTGGTGGCTGGTAAAGGTGTCAAAATCTTGCAAGATGCAGGTATAGAAGTGGAAACTGGGATTTGCGATGAAGAAGCCAAAACTTTAAATTTTGGCTTCTTAAAAGCGATGTCGACAGGTTTACCTTATGTACGTTTGAAAATTGCATCTAGCTTAGATGGGCGGACTGCGATGGCATCTGGTGAATCGAAATGGATTACTGGAACAGCAGCACGTCAAGATGTACAACATTGGCGAGCCATCTCCGCTGCTGTGATTACAGGTATTCAGACCGTTCTGGCAGATGATTGTGAACTCAATGTCCGTTCCTTAGACGGGATTGATCTCAGCTCGGTTGTACAACCTAAACGAATTATTTTAGATCGTCAGGGACAGTTACCCCTGAGTGCCAAGATTTTACAAAATCCTGAAACCGTCATGGTGATGACACCATTTCGTCAAGAACTTGCCGATTTAGGCGTGATACAATTAGCGCCGCAACCATTGAATCAATTATTGCAAACCCTCACTCAGCAATATCAAATTTATGATGTGTTGGTAGAGGCGGGTGCAACCTTATCAACCGCCTTTTTAGAACAAGGTTTGGTTGATGAAATGATTAGTTATGTTGCACCTACTTTACTTGGTCAATCTGCCCGTCCAATGTTCAACGCTAAGTTTAGCAAAATGGCAGAGCAACTTCGTTTTGAGTTGGTCGATGTAACCCAACTTGGGCAAGATATTCGCCTGAGATTGCTCCCTATCCAAGAGATGATATGAATCCAGAACCATCGGTTTATCACAAACGTCGTCATGCAGCACGTACCACTGACGAGTATCTTTTTCATCAGTTAGTTCCATATCTCGGGAATAAGCGTCGACTTCTACATTTGATTTTAGAAGCGCTTGAGATTACAGGTACTCTGAATAGTAAAAAGAAGAATCCACCGATTTTTGCGGATTTTTTTGCAGGGAGTGGTGTTGTTTCTCGTTTAGCCCGCCAAAATGGGTATCGTGTGATTGCTAATGATTGGGAGCCCTATAGTCATGCACTCAATCATGCCATTTTAGCTTGTGTGGATGCACCAGCTTTCAAAGAGTTGGGTGGTTATCAAAAGGCGATTGATTACTTAAACAGGCTCCCTGAAGTCAAAGGCTGGGTGACCCATAATTTATGCCCGCGCAATGATGATATTTACGATCCTTCCCGTGATCGATTGTTCTTTAAACGCCGCAATGGCATGCGTATAGACGCAATTCGACAACAGATTGCTACATGGCAAGCTCAAGGTGCAATTAATGATGTCGAGATGAGTGCTTTGTTGGCGCCATTACTTTATTCAGCCAGTTTTGTGAGTAATACCAGTGGTGTATTCAAGAGTTTCCATCAAGGGTGGGGTGGGCGAACTCAAACTGCACTAGAACGTATTGAATCTTTATTGTGGCTTACTCCAAGTCGCTTTTGCGAAATTGGTGATAGCAAACGACCAGCTGCTGAAATGTGGTGTGTAGATGCCCAGCATTTGGCCAATCAAATGAGTGGTTTTGAGGTGGATGTTGCTTATCTTGATCCTCCTTACAACCAACATGCTTACAGCAGTAATTATCATGTCTTAAATGCTTTGACTTTATGGGATCAAGTCGATTTGCCATCACCTGATACAAAAGGCTTCAAGAGTGGTATTGATCGAGCATGGCGTAAAGAGCGTCCTAGCCCTTATAACTCTTCGAAGCATGCCAAAGATGCTTATGAGAAGTTACTTGAAACGATTAATGCACGTTATATTTTGACAAGCTATTCAACTGATGGAAATATCGAGCCTAAAGATTTACTTACAGCAAATTTAAAACGCGGCAAAGTAACATTACTTACGCAAGATGTTCCACGCTATCGAGTTAGTAAACAACGCCAATCTGAACGTGCGCGTGTACTTGAATTTATTGTCATTACAGATACTCATGCTAAGTCTGGTCCTCCATTAAGACAACTATTAGGGCAGCTTTATCATTTTGCTGAGCTAGGCGGGGTCGATACAACAGGCAACAGCACGCAACTTGCACTATGGTAGCTTCATGCAGACATCATTTTTTATAAAATGGTGTCTGGGCTTTTATCTTTTTTAATCATTAGAGCCAATATTTAGAGTAAGTTATTGTTTTGTATATGAGTTATAAAGCGCTCTTATAAATTCATATTTAATTGTTAATTTTATAAATAATAATCAAAAACAGAAGCTTATATTGTTTTCATTTGAACTTGTTGATTTTGTTATTTGAAAAATATTTTACTTTTTGGTCTAAAAATCACCTTAAAAATATTGATCATTTTCGAAAATGAATATATTTTGCCGAGCTTGATTTAAGGTCATGCTGATCAGTAGCTATGACCAAGTGAGGTTGTTATGAGTCGCTCGGAACCTACTTTATGGGGTCAATGTGTCGCAGAGTTTTTTGCTACTGCAATATTTCTATCATTTGGTATTGGTGTTGTGGCTGCACTTAAGCTTGCAGGAGCAAACTTAGGTTTATGGGAAATTAGTATCGTTTGGGGTTTAGCAGTTGCTCTAGCTGTTTATTTATCAGCGGGTATTTCAGGTGCTCATCTCAATCCTGCGGTTACAATCGCTTTAGCTTTATTTGCTGGGTTTGATAAACGTAAAGTCCCTTTTTATGTTATTTCACAAGTCGCTGGTGCAGCCCTGGGTGCATTCCTTGTATATGCTTTATACAGTAACTTATTTCTGGACTATGAGCAGACTCATCATATGCTCCGCGGCAGCGTAGAAAGTTTAGAGTTAGCTGGGATTTTCGCAACCTATCCACATCCGTTGTTGTCGATTGGTCAAGCATTCATGGTGGAAATGTTTATCACTATGCTTTTACTTTGGTTAATTATGGCCATTGGCGATGATACCAATGGTTTACCACGTGGAGCTTTAGCACCTATTTTGGTCGGATTGCTTGTCGCTGTAATCGGTGCTTCTTTTGGCCCATTAACAGGGTTTGCAATGAATCCTGCACGTGATTTTGGTCCTAAATTGGTTGCTTACTTTATGGGCTGGGGACCTGTCGCTTTTACTGGTGGTCGTGATATTCCATATTTCATTGTTCCTATTTTTGCACCAATTTTAGGTGCGTGTTTAGGTGTATTGGGCTATAAATTTTTCTTTAGCCAATTCCTAAAACATCAGCAAGTCGAAGTCAAAGAAAAGATGAACTCACAAATTTCTGAGTTTCAATAAACCTCATTGAATTGTTTAAAGGTAGTCAAATGGCTATCTTTTTTAACTCTGATGATTTGAACTCTGAGTGGCTTGTTATCTCAAGTTCTTTGCTTTAAGGTATCTCATTGACTATGGCGCGTATTGCATAAAGATAGGTTGAAACTCCCATGTTTACAGGCATTATTGAAAGTTTAGGTAAGGTTGAGAGCTTACAAAGTGTGGGCGGCGATGTTCGTTTACGTATTCAAACTGATCTGGATATGTCGGATGTGCATTTGGGGGATTCGATTGCAACCAATGGTATCTGTTTGACGGTGATCGAATGGGGCGATAATTGGTATGCGGCTGATGTTTCCCGTGAAAGTTTGAATCGTACGACATTGGGGCAGTGGAAAGTTGGTCAAGCGGTGAATGTCGAAAAGGCAATGCTGCCAACGACTCGTTTTGGTGGACACATTGTCAGTGGTCATGTTGATGGATTGGGTGAAATTACTTTAGTCCGCCATGATGCTCGTTCATTGTATTTTGAAGTGACTGCACCTGTTGAATTAGCCAAATATTTGGCAGAAAAGGGTTCTGTGACGGTTGATGGGATCAGTCTGACGATTAACCATTTACGCGGCAATATTTTGAGTTTGAATTTGATCCCGCATACGGCTGAACGTACCAATATTGGAACTTGGCAAGTTGGAAGCAAAGTCAATCTTGAAGTTGATGTGTTGGCTCGTTATATCGAAAGATTACTACTCGGTGATAAGGCGGCTGAGCAGAAAACTGAATCCAATATCAGTATGGCATTTTTGGCCGAAAATGGTTTCTTGAAATGATTCAAAAAAGCCCAGTTTGAACTGGGCTTTTTATTATTCTTTATCTGAAAATTGACTATTTTTGAGAATGTATTCTATTTCGTCTTGCGCAATCGCATGTAATTTTGCTCTAAAAACTGTGACCGCTTGTTCAATCATACTTTCAGCTTCTAGTTCCAGTCGGATACGCACACTTTCAAGCTCAGATTGAATTTGCTCATCTTTAATGACCATGTGTTGAGCTTGAGCATAATCAATACTTGGTTGTTCTGGATTTACTTGATAACGTTCAGTTTGGTCTGCAATCTCTTGATCAATATGATGACGTAATGCTGCTAAATGTTCAGTTTGTTGTTCGAACTGACGCTCTTCATCCGCTTGAAGCTGTGCTGCATATGCTGCTTCAGCAGCTCGTTTTTCTTCAAGAGCCTTTTCTAAAGCCAATTGTTTACGGATTCTTGCTTGTTCGATTAATTCTGCTTTGAGATCAGCATATGCTTTTTCAATTCGTTGTGCAGAATCTCGTTGTGCTTGTTCATCATGATGAACCCAAGTTTGGATGGGTGTTTGGGGCAGGAGTAAATCACAGATGCGAGCTAAATCTTCTTGATACGTTTGGCGAACCGCTTCAGGCGTGTTTAACCAGCGTTTTTTAAAGTCTTGACCTACATTTAATGCCACCTGACACTCCTCGAATGACGCTCTAATTTCGGATTTATAATTTAAATGTTCGAGGTGCTATACCTAAACGACGATACATTTTAAATTTTTCTCGACCGATTTGTTTCGCAATTTCATTATTTTCAATAATTTCGATAATGTGTCGAAATTCTTGAGTTTGTTCAAGTGCATGATTGTTAAAATTAAAGACAATCCAATCATTGGATGATGGTAATTCTTCTGAAATACATACGGCACTATTTTCTAAATGAATCCCATGCGGGATAAAACTTGTTGGATCAAAAGTCCAAAGCTTCTCATCAAGTTCGTTCTGCATTTCTGCATTATCGCAATACCACCACACTTTAGGATGTTGGTTCAAAATTTTTCGGCATAAACGACAAGCACTTTCAACTTGTCGCTCAGTACTATTTTCAAATAGATAAAAACTAATTTGAGCTTGAGTTGACATCTAATTACACATATCTGTTTTTTTAAGGTTGGGTTGATGTATTCACTAGCGAATACATCAATATGCTCAAATAGGGCTAGAAACTTCTCAATTTTGAATCGTCCAAAGTTAAATTCAAGCCCTATTTTTATGACAAAAATAAATGTCACAACATTCAGCTATTTGCTTGAGCACGATTTGCTAAAAATTGCATCAATAATGGAACTGGGCGACCTGTTGCGCCTTTAGCGGCTCCAGATAACCATGCTGTACCAGCAACATCGAGATGTGCCCAACGATAGTCACGTGTGAAACGTTCGAGGAAACATGCTGCTGTGATTGCCCCACCATGTGGGCCGCCGATATTCGCAATGTCCGCAAAAGGTGAATCTAGCAATTCCTGATATTCTTCCATCACAGGCATGCGCCAAACACGATCGAGTGATTGTTCGCCAGCTTGTAGCAGCTCTTGAGCCAATTCATCATCAGGAGTAAATAAGCCACTTACAACTTTACCTAATGCAACGACACATGCACCTGTAAGTGTTGCAATATCAATCACAAGAGCAGGGTTAAAGCGTTTGATATAGGTGAGCGTATCACATAGAACCAGACGACCTTCTGCATCAGTATTTAGAATTTCTACAGTTTGACCACTCATGGTCGTTACAATATCACCTGGTCGAGTTGCCTGACCTGATGGCATATTTTCAGCTGCGGCAATCGCACCTACCACATGAATTGGTAGCTGTGCTTCGCAAAGAGCCTGCATTGTGCCAAGTACTGAAGCAGCACCACACATATCAAATTTCATCTCATCCATACCAGCACCAGGCTTCAGTGAGATACCACCTGTATCAAAGGTTACACCTTTACCGACAAGTACGATCGGAGCTTGATCTGTATTGGCTTTGTATTCAAGAGTAATCACTCGACCTGGACGATCAGATCCTTTGCTTACGGCAAGGAACGCATACATCCCAAGGTCAGCCATTTGTTGTTCATCAAGAATGGTAACTTGCAACATATCTGGATATTGCGCAGCAAGAGCCAGTGCCTGATCAGCTAAATATTCTGGGAAGCAAATATTTCCTGGTCGATTGCCTAAGTCGCGTGCATAGTTTTGTCCAGACTGAACAGCATGAACTAAGTTGAGTTGTGCATCATCTAATAGAGTTTTTTCAGTAACAAGATGAATGGTTTCTAAGACAAATTCATTTTTCTTGGATTTGAATTCGTCATAACCATAGCCTGCTTGACTTAAACTGAGTGCGAATAAGGCATGTAAATCTGTTGGCAAAGCAGTGAGATCAATCGTAATTTCTTTAAATTTATTTTGTGACGATTTGATAATGCTTTGTGCGAGTTTTGCTAATTTATTCGCTTTTAACTCGTTACTTTTACCTAAACCAAGCAGTTGAGCATTAGCTTGCTCTTCTATTTGAGCAATAAGCGGTAAATTCTCGTTAAAGGCTGCTTTAAATTGTGTTGCTGAAATAAGATTATCTAGATTGTTGATTTTATATGACTTTGTGCTTTGTTGTAATTGCTCTGAATCAACTAAAATCCACAAAGATTCACTAGACGCTTGAGTTGGTAATGCGGTATGAAGTGTAAATTTCATTGTTTATGTAAAACCTAATGAGCAAAAAAGATAGATAAGTCCATTAAACACGTTCAGGTATGAGCTTGCAATCGGCAACATGCGATAGGTTTTATATTTTTAACATTCGGGTAAACTAGCGTTACCCCACGATTGGTCTATTTTTTGGAAGCATTACTTTGATTATTCGGCGTTATCTCGTCAAACAAGTGGTGTCCACTTCTTTGGTTGTAACTGCATTACTTACGCTCATTATCATGGGTGGTCAGTTAATCAAGATTTTTGGACGAGCTGCACAAGGTCGTTTAGATGCTGGCGTTTTGCTGAGTATCATTGCATATCGTCTACCCGAATTTTTGACGTTGATTCTTCCACTCGGTTTCTTTATTGGATTGATGCTGGTATTTGGTCGACTTTATGTTGACCATGAAATGGCGGTGTTGAATGGTAGTGGCGTCAGTCGAAATCAATTGGCAAAATTATTATTACCGATGACCTTCGTTTATTTGCTTGTTCAATCTTTTCTGATGTTTTGGGGATCATCGTCGGGAATCAGAGCTTACGAGAGTTTGATGCAAACTCAAGCAGTGCGAGCAGGTTTTGATTTGGTTCGACCGAAGGAGTTTATTTCTTCTGGGCCATACACCATTTATGCTGGCTCTTTGTCAGAAGATCGCAAAAACTTAAAAGATATTTTCTATTATCAAAAAGCTGAACGTGAAGACAAACCTGATGTCATGATCTTGGCAAAAGAAGCTACACGCGTGGAAATGGCGAATGACACAGCCAATGTGGTGGACCTCGTTCAGGGGCGTCGTTACGAAATTTATCCGAATCAGCCACGCTACACTCAAGCAGAATTTCAGTCATATCGCTTACGTTTAGAAAATGATAAAGACATTAAATTTGAAAGTGATGATGTTGAAGCATTATCGATGAGTAAATTATGGCAAAAACGTGATGATTCGGTGGTTCGTAGTGAGTTGGGATGGCGGATATTTGGACCGTTTGTCATCCTTGTTGCTTTGTTGCTCGCCGTAGCATTATCTGAAGTTAGCCCGAGACAAGGTCGTTATTATCGTCTCATTCCTGCGATTTTTATTTTTGCCAGTTTAATTGTATTGATGATTGCAATTAAGACCCGAATTAGTAAAGAAGAGTTAGATATTTGGGCATATCCAGTTGTGCTTCTTGTCTATGCAATTGCAGCGGCGATTTTTGCACGCAAACAGAAATTAGCGCCTAAAATTAAGCAAGGCATTCAGCGAGTGGGGTTATGATGTTAGCACGTCGAATAGTCGCCAAACATGTGACAAAAACCACGGTACTCGCAATGTTGGGAACAACATTGGTGCTTTCCTTTTTACAAGTGTTGTTTACGTATCTAGGTGAGTTAGGCTCACTTAAACCTAATTACAACGCATGGCAGGCATTTTTGTATGTCATGTGGGGTGCGCCTCGATATTTGTATGAAATTTTACCTGTAGCAGCGTTGATAGGTTCTGTACTTGGTCTAGGGGCATTGGCATCGAACAGTGAACTGATTGTCATGCGCTCGGTGGGTATCAGCCTATGGCGTATAGTTGGCTGGGTTATGCGTTCAGCACTGTTATTAATTGTTTTGTCTTTTGTATTAAGTGAATGGGTTATTCCATATACAAATGAAAAAGCTCAAAGCATTAAAAAACAACGTAGTGTTGCGACTTTAGGTGAAGTCAAAGGATATTGGTCGAGAGAAGGTCAACGTTTTACATATATTGACTATGCAAACTCTCAAGGGCAATTACGGAATATTCAGTCAATTGATTTTGATCAAAATTATCGTCTTCAGTCTTTTATTACTGCTGAGAAAGGTCAGTTTGTGAAAGATGGTCAATGGACTTTACAGGACTCACATCAAGTTGATTTGCTGGCTCAAGGAAATGCGATCAAAACTGATCATGCTCAACAGGCATTAGGTCTCGCTTTGCAGCCGAAATATGTGCACATGGTAACCTTAGATCCTGAAGATTTATCTCCAAGTCAGTTGGTTAGTTTTATGCGCTATTTGGAAGAATATAGCCAAGTACCAAAGAGCTATGAACTGGCTTTCTGGCAGAAAGTATCTTCTCCTTTTGCATTGATTGCACTGGTTTTGATTGCGTGTTCTTTTATTTTTGGTCCATTGCGTCAACAGTCTATGGGTTTTCGTCTGGTGATTGCATTATTTACGGGATTAGGCTTTTTCTACTTGCAAGACTTTTTAGGTTATGCAAGTTTGGTCTATGCGCCATCTCCTGCATGGTTTGTATTGTTGCCAATTATGCTGATGTTCAGTATCGGTAGTTATTTGCTCTATCGAGCACGTTAACGCAGCATTTGCTTTCCCTATCTTATCGATTGAGCAAAGCCATCCGTCAGGTCATAGAGAATTTTGTCAAATTTCGGTAAACTATGCCGATCAAATGATAGACAAACAGAGAGTCCAATATGACGGATGCAAATGCTGGCAAAATTCCTCACGTTCTTGTAATCATGGATGGTGTAGGACATCGTGAAGCAGTTGAAGATAACGCGTATTTAGCAGCAAAAACGCCAAATCTAACCGCCATGAAAGCGAAGCATCCAAATAGTTTAATCTCTGGTTCAGGTGAAGATGTCGGTTTGCCAGATGGGCAAATGGGTAACTCTGAAGTTGGACATATGAATCTTGGTGCAGGTCGAGTGTTGTACCAAGATTTTACTCGTATTACTAAAGATATCCGTACTGGTGCTTTCTTTGAACATGAAGTGTTGGTTGATGCTGTAGAAAAAGCCAAAGCTGCAAATGGTGCTGTGCATATCATGGGCTTGCTGTCAGAGGGTGGCGTTCACTCACATGAAGACCATATCGTGGCGATGTGTGAGCTTGCACTAAAACGTGGTGCAAAGGTCTACTTACATGCATTTCTCGATGGTCGTGATACTCCACCACGTAGTGCAAAACCTTCGTTAGAAAAATTAGATGCTGTATTTGCTCAATACCCAAATCAAGGTCGCATTGTTTCGATGATTGGTCGTTATTTTGCAATGGACCGTGATAATCGCTGGGATCGTGTTGAACAAGCTTATCGTTTAATGACTGAGGGTGAGGCGACTCGTGTTGCTAGCAATGCAGTTGAAGCGTTGGATCTCGCTTATGCTGCTGATGAAAACGATGAATTTGTCAAAGCAACACGTATTGGTGACATTGTTAAAGTACAAGATGGTGACAGTATTGTATTTATGAACTTCCGTGCTGATCGTGCGCGTGAAATTACTCGTGCTTTTGTTGAAAAAGATTTTGCAGGCTTTACACGTAAAGTAATTCCAGCACTTTCCAAATTCGTTATGCTGACTCGTTATCAAGCAAGTATTGATGCTCCCGTTGCTTATATGCCTGAAGAGTTGAAGAATTCGATTGGTGAATATCTATCAGGATTGGGTAAGACACAGTTACGAATTGCTGAAACAGAAAAATATGCACATGTTACGTTCTTCTTTAGTGGTGGTCGTGAGGATGAATATGCAGGTGAGAAGCGTATTTTGATTCCATCGCCGAATGTCGCAACTTACGATTTAAAACCTGAAATGAGTGCAATTGAAGTCACTGATGAGTTGGTTAATGCGATCAATTCAGGTGAGTTTGATCTGTTAGTTGTGAACTATGCAAATGGTGATATGGTTGGTCATACTGGTGTGTTTGATGCTGCTGTGAAAGCAGTAGAAACTGTGGATGCATGTTTAGGTCGAGTCTACGAAGCAGTGATGGCAAACAAAGGTCATATGTTAATTACTGCTGATCATGGTAATGTAGAGCAAATGCAGGACTATGAAAGCGGGCAGGTACATACGCAACATACCACTGAGCTGGTGCCATTCATTTATGTTGGACCTACACAAGCAACAATTGCTGAAGGTGGCGTGCTTGCAGATGTAGCACCAACTTTGCTCAGTTTAATGAATCTTCCTGTTCCACAAGAGATGCAAGGTAAAAATCTAATTACGTTACAATAAGGTGAGAGAATGACCCCACACAACAACATATATCGCGCATTATTTGCTAGTTTGTTGATGTGTGGGGGATATTCCTCCTTTGCTGCACCGATCTCACATACGCATGAATGGGGTGAGAGTTCTGAGTCGCGTAGTGCCGAAGTTCCGATTGAATCAATTCAACAGTTTGTTCAAATCTATAGCATTGTGAAGGACAATTACGTCGATAAAAAATCTGATGATGCTTTGTTCCAACAATCCATACAAGGTCTAGTCAGTGGTCTAGATCGTTATTCTCGTTATCTTTCTGCAGAAGAATATCGCCAACTCATTCAATATACCGAAGGTGATTTAGCATCAGTTGATTTTAATTTGAATTACGACACGCATATGCGTGCATGGCAGATTCAAGATTTAAAAACAGGTTCTGATTCAAATAAATTGGGTTTGCGTAATGGGCAGACAATTTTAAAAATTGATAATCAAGAATTAAAAAATTTAAACCAAGATCAAGTCCTTGGTTTGCTTTATGGGTCTATTGGTAGCACCGTGCAAATACAAGCTGAAAATAGCACGAGTACTATCATCTTAGTCAGAAACAAAAAAGTTGAAACGGATATCGAACCTGAGTTACTGCACAATCAAGTTTTAGTCTTAAAAATTCGTGTCTTTCAACAAGACACTGCAAATGAAATCAAAAGAATTATTGATGAATATAGTTCAAATCGTTTGAAAGCTGTTGTTTTGGATTTACGTAATAATCCAGGTGGATTGCTATCCGCTGCTGTTGAGTCAGCCGATTTATTTTTAAACCAAGGTTTGATCGTGACGACAAAAAGTCGTTCCGAGGGAGATCAACAATTTCAAGCACTTCCTTCAAATGACTTTCAAAATCTAAAAGTAGGAATTTTGATTAATCATCGTTCCGCATCAGCTGCTGAAGTATTTACTGCTGCATTAAAAGAGCATAAAAGAGCGTGGGTAATTGGTGAAAATAGTTATGGAAAAGGCGTGGTGCAAAAGCTTTTTCCACTTCCTAGCGGAGCCGCCTTACAAATGACGGTCTCTCATTATTATACGCCTGAAGGACATATGATTGAAGGTCAAGGGATTCAACCTCATCAAACCTATCCCTTGTCGCCTGAAACAAGGGAAGATGCATATCTAGAACATGTGGCAGAATTGACTTTAAAAAGCAAAATCTAAAAAAAGCCCCAAATTTTATGGGGCTTCTTATTCAGAGATTACTCATCATCCTCAGTATCTAAACCAAACTTTTTCAAACGATAGCGTAAAGATCGGAAGGTCATTCCAAGTTTTTTTGCTGCTAGCGTTCGATTCCAGTGGGTCAGATTTAAAGCATTCAATAACACTTCTTTTTCAATATTTTCTAAATAGCGTTCCAAACCTTCTGGCGGTAATTTTTTAGAGCTTGGGTTTGGACTCGCACTTTGCAGCGTTATTTCACTTTCATCTGACTGAACATAAGCATTTGAAGGAATACTGATTGAGCTACGCAGAGGTGCAGTTTGCAAATGAGCCAAATCAATGGTTTCATCATCACTGAGAGTGATTGCTCGTTCAATAATGTTTCGAAGTTCGCGAACGTTACCTGGAAAATATTGCTGCAAGAGGAATTGCTCTGCACGTGTGGTGAGGGATTTAACAGGTAACTCCCATTCTTGGCTAATCTTTTGAATAAAATGATTTGCCAGTATTAAGATATCTTGACCACGTTCACGAAGTGGAGGCAATACGATATCCATCACATGAATGCGGAAGAATAAATCTTGTCTAAAGCGACCTTGCTGAACCAAGAGTTCTAAATCTTGGTGGCTGGCACTAATCACACGGAAATCCACATCAATTTCTTGATCTGATCCAACTGGACGAATTTTTTTCTCTTGTACTGCACGTAAAAGTTTTACTTGCATATTTAAGGGAAGTTCTGCAATTTCATCTAAAAAAAGGCTGCCACCGTGTGCCGATAAGATAAGACCTTGTTTATCTTGTGTTGCACCTGTAAAGCTGCCTTTCTTATGACCGAATAATTCGCTTTCCATTAATTCTGTTGGAATAGCACCACAGTTGATGGCAATGAAAGGTCCTTCGCTGCGATTACTTAAACGATGAACTAAGTTCGCAACAACTTCTTTTCCTGTTCCTGATTCACCTGTGATAAAAACAGGTGCTTGTGAACGGGCAATCTTTTTTAAAGCGATGCGTAATTGCTGAATAGGAGCTGAACGCCCAATCAGCAATTTGTTTTCTAAGGCTGTTTCTACCGCCTCTTGTTCGGGTTGAGGGCGGTTTAAAGCTTTTTGAATCAGTTGATCAAGATGTGTCTGATTCACTGGTTTGCTAACAAAGTCAAACGCCCCAGCTTTCAGTGCTGCAATTGCAATGTCCATATTTCCGTAAGCAGTAAGAACAGCGATTGGTGTGTTTGGATAGTTTTGAGTCACATGTTTGACAAGATCAAGACCATTTCCATCTGGAAGGTTAAGATCGGTTAGACATGCATCGTACTGAAACTCGGTAAAGAATTTTTTGGCTTGCTCCACACGATATGCAAGATGAGTTTTGATTCCCATACGTGCGAGCGTCATTTGCATAAGAAGACACAAGTCTTCTTCATCGTCTACGAGTAAGACGAGAGGTTGTTTAGTTGCCATTTCCCCGAAAAACCTAATTTAATCAATGAATTTTTGAGCATTCAATCCTGAAACATGCTCCTTGTTGTTGCTCTATATAATTGAGCTTTGCATGATTTGCCTCACAAAAACTATGAGACAAGTACAATCCTAAACCAGTTCCTTTAATTTCGGTACTAAAAAATGGTTTGAATAACTGAGAAATATCTCTTTTTGCAACGCCTGTACCAAAATCAATCACATCTATTCGGGTGCGACCATCATTTAGATGAATATTCACTTCAATATATTCTGCTTCAGGTGCATTGTGTCTTATAGCATTACGAATAAGATTGATTAACACTTGTCTTAATTGTTTTTCATCAAACAGGATTGCTAAATTTTCAGGCAAACTGAGTTGGATCTTAGATTTAACATCTGCTAAATCTTCATTTAATAATGTTTCAAAAAACTCTGTTAATTGAATAATTTGTGGTTCAGTAGGTTTATTACGTGCCATTCCCAGAGTATCTTGAATGATGCTATCGATCCTTTTTGCCTGTTTGCTAATCATTCGAGATAGCATGTCTTGCTGATGGATATCGCTACCCTTAAGTAATTCATTGGCTTGTACAATAGCTGCAAGTGGATTTCTGATTTCGTGTGCAATACTTGCAGAAAGTTGTCCTAAAGCCGCCAATTTTAATTGTTGAACCTGTTGAGTAAGTTTTTGGGCATCTTTCAGGATCAATAAGAATAGGGGTTGTTCAGGAACAATTAAATGTTTGACTCGAACATTGACCGTGTATGGGCTAAGTTGTGATTCAAAACTAAATTCCTCACCATCTTTTAGCTCACTAAATTTGATCAGCTCAAAAAGATCGGGTTGCCATTTTATTAAAGGTGTTTTCTCAGTAGAAACAGGTACATTAATTCCAAGTAAAGTATTGGCAGCAGGATTACTTAAAACAATATGGTTACTTTCATCTAGAACGAGATAACCATCTTCAATCTGTTCAAGGATGTAGCGGTTGATATTTTGAAGTTGATGAATCTCTATGGATTGATGGAATGTCAACGTCTCTAAAATTTTAAAACGTTGTACTGCAATACGTCCAATCGCATGCACAACAAAGAATAAAAAAGCGAGAAAGATACTATTACTTAAATGATTTAAGTTATTGTAGTTAAAGAAATCGCCAATAAAACGTTGATAAACCACCATAATGACAGCAAAAAGTGTCACGATCAGCGAGAGCTGAGAGTTTAGTAGAATTGCAGAAGAAAAGATTACGATTACGTACAGCAAACTTAATTGTAAGTTTGGCCCCCCCGCAGAGAAAGTAATCAGCGCTAAACAAATCACATCAATAAGAAAAATTAAAATGAGCTGTTTAGTGACTTGTACTGGAAGTATTTTGAGTAAAAAAAGCTGGAAAATACTAAATGCAATAAAGCAAATCAGTGTATAGAAATATAAAAAAGGGTAATCATAATCTGAGGCTAATTGCTCAGCCGTTAATAGATAAATGAGCAAAAGGCTGATAGAGATAATCAGCCGATATCCACTATACCAAATACCGAGCTTATAGACAGTTTGGGAGACGGAAGAGGCTATTTTGCCCAGCATATGTGATCACTTTTCTTAAGGTTTAATAAGACCGTATCGAATCGCTAAGTGTGTGAGTTTGACATCACTATCAATCCCCAGTTTTTCAAAAATACGATAACGATAAGTATTGACAGTTTTAACGCTTACAAACAATTTATCGGCAATTTCCTGAGCACTAATACAGTTAACGACCATCATCGCGACTTGCATTTCACGTTCAGAAAGCGAATCAAATGGGGATTGTTGAGTATCTGAAAGATATGAGCTAGCTAACTGCTCTGCAATATCAGCACTGAAGTATTTACCACCTTGCATGACTTTATTGATCGCTCGAACCATCTCTGAAATTGGTGCACCTTTGGTAATATAACCTTTAGCACCAGCTTTGAGCAGTAGTGATGGGTAGGGTTCTTCTGCTAAACCACTGACAGCAATCACTTTTGTATCTGGTGCTGACTGGAGTAGTCGGCGAGTAGTTTCAACGCCACCAATTCCTGGCATATTGACATCAAGCAACACCACTTGAGGGTTTTTTTGACGAACCAATGCAATTGCTTCCTCGCCAGATTCAGCTTGTCCAATAACATCTACATCTGGATGGTCTTCTAACATACGGCAAATGCCTGTGCGTACGAGTTCATGATCATCAACAACGAGAACAGTGATCAAGAAGACCTCCTTTTTTTCAAAAAACTGGTTTTTTTGTTACATAAAGCAAAATTAGCTTGCAATGAAACGACAAAATTAGCAATCCTATTCTTTGTGATTAGAGAATAGTTGTACACAATTGTGTCTACAAAAGCTTTACCCGATTTGTTCAAATGTAAGGCATAATGATAGTAAGCGCAAATGTACAGCGTCCTGAGTTGAGTATTGTGTCGTGAAAAATTCTAAAAAATCTGTCTTGCATGTGTTAAGCATGTCGATCTTGTTGGCGTGGAGTTCAACAAGTTTTGCTGAATTAGTGAATAATAATTCAGTATCTCCGAGTGCGGGCAGTTCGTCAGCTTCGATTAGTTGGTCTGCAAATGATGTCAGTCAATTTCTGGAAGATGATGAGACTGAGATTAGCCCACAAGGTTCAACTTCAGTCACGACAACTTTACGAGGGAGTGGCTCTGCTTCCATTACTTCATCAACGGCGCCTCAAAAGAACGTACAAATACGTGACACTTTCGGGTATAGCAATCAACCCTCTGTCAATGCACGTGCAGCATTAGTCATGGATGCACAAACTGGTGAAGTACTGTACAGTAAAAATAGTAGCTTAGCAGTTCCAATTGCATCGATTACTAAAGTCATGACCGCAGTTGTGACAGCTGATGCTCGTTTAGACATGTCGGAAGAGATCACCTTACAACAAATCGATTTCGCTGGTGCTGGTGGTAAGAACTCAAGTTCTACATTGCGTGCCGGGGATACGATGAATCGTGCAGAACTACTGCTTTTCGCATTGATGAAATCTGAGAATCCTGCTGCTGCTGCTTTAGCTCGTACATATCCAGGCGGTCGTTCAGCGTTTGTGGCTGCGATGAATGCTAAAGCAAGACAACTAGGTATGACATCAACGCGTTATGCTGAATCTACAGGCCTTGATCCACATAATGTTTCATCAGCAAGAGATTTAGGTATTTTGGTGAGTGCTGCATCTCAATATGGTTTGATTCGTCAGTTCTCAACAACACCTACTTACGATTTTAATTTAGGCTATCGTGTTTTGAAGTCTAATAATACCAATGCATTAGTACGTAATGGTGGTTGGAATATTAACTTATCAAAAACAGGTTATATCAATGAGGCAGGACGTTGTGTAGTGATGCACACCACAGTTAATTCTCGTCCAGCTGTTGTCGTATTGCTCGGGGCTTCAACTTCTCAAGCACGTACAAATGATGCGACTAATCTATTAAATTGGGTGGCTACCCTACCAAAACGTATTTAGTAGCATTGGATTGTTAAAAGCTCTTCTTTATGAAGAGCTTTTTTATGTCTTTAAAAAATCAGAGAAAGACGACATAACTTGTCTTTTATCAAATAATTATATGTATTAATAAATCAAAAATAGAGTAATATTTGTTCACTACAATAAATGATGACATTCAATCATGAATGCGATGCAACATGCTCGGATTTCCGCAAAACGTTGGGGTGGGGAGCCTGAAGACTACTATGAAATTCATGCTTTTATAGATAGTACCAAAAGCTTATGCAGTGATGCACGACACCGAGTTTTGCATACTTTATGGGGAATAAACTCAGTTGTAGTGCCGATCTTTGGGCATAGTCTAGTGACGAGTACAGGCAAATCTGTTGATGTTAAAGATTTGTGTGAGCGTGATCATTTGTTAGTGGACTATCAACAGCGTTTTATTCCGACCTTACATGATTTTGTAAATGCGATAGATGTAAAGCAATTACCCCAAAACTTTGAACAACATTTAGAACAATTACATCTTAACTATGTAAAGGATAAAACAATTTCGCAAATGATGTTATCGCCATTAGCACAGACGGGTAAATTACATTCTTTATTACTGACACATAATAGCTGGTTTATTTTTGATATCTTACCTCGATTGGGATCATTGCCTAGTTTGGGAAATATTCGTTATAGCCCTGCTGATTTTTTTAATGCGATGCATTTTGAATTGTGGATGGACAATGGGATGGCAATTCCTCTGAGTGCGCAAGCATTACATCAAATAAAACAAACGACTTAACGATATATTTTTAGGGGAATAAAATGAGCACATATGTGATTCGTGCCAAGTATTTTGGTTATAACGATGAAGTTTTCTACGTAGCTGGCAATCGTATTGCGAATGTTTTTGATAATAAGCAACAGGCTGAATTAGCTTATAAAAAACTTGAGATAGATGGAGCACGTGATTTTGCGTTATATGAAGTTGAATCTCTTTTTGATACTGATGAAGCATTATTGCAACAATTAGATGATTTCGTATATTCGCGTTGTGGTGAACATATTTGCGAAGAAGGGGATATTTCTGACGATGTATTACCTGCAAGTTTAAGTGATGATGATACCTTTGAATTTATTCAGCTTGCTGGAATGCAAAAATTCCAATTGGTTGAATTCGAAAATCAAGTCAAGTTTTATGGTTTATGGTCTGTAAAAAAACAACAATGGGTTGAGGAACATGATGAATGCTTTGCGGGTTTAATATATTCAGAAAATTTAGATGCTTTTAAATCTAAAGTTGAGCATATTTTTGCTGATTATGATTATTCAGCAATTGAACTAAAAGGTAGCTTAGATGAACTTTCAGCTCAACCGATTTTATTGCAAGCAATGATTAGTACACAATCTGGTTTAAGTTATGATGAAGCAAAACAAACCCTTGTCATTGATGCTTGGCAAGATGAAGCATTGTATGCTGTGAATTCGCTATTGAAGCAGCCTTTGTTTGAAATTAAGGAAATTAGTCTAGAAGAAATTCAAAAAATTGAAAAAGACTTAGCGAAACAATATAGCTATGATGAAGATTATGAATATGAAGAATAAAATCATGTTCTAGGTAATAAAAAACCAGTTGCAAGCAACTGGTTTTTTATTACTAAAAATTTATTCTTACATATTTGAAAGAATAGAATCTTTAACTTGATCCATCGTTGCATCGATGGATAACATCACAGCATCCGCACATTGTTTGATTGCTGTATCTGGATCTTTCAAACCGTTACCTGTCACAGTACATACGATCACAGAACCTTCAGCAATTTTACCTGCTTTGATGTCACGAATAGCACCACCGATAGAAGCAGCAGAAGCTGGCTCTACGAAAACACCTTCATACATAGAAAGTAAGCGTTGAGCTTCAAGAATTTCGCTATCTTGAAGTTCATCGAACCAACCTTTCGAATCACGTACAACTGCTTTTGCATGATTCCAGCTTTGTGGATTACCAATACGAATAGCCGTTGCAACGGTTTCTGGACTTTCCACTGGAGCACCACGTAAGAATGGCGCTGCGCCAGAAGCTTGATAACCAACCATCGTTGGTAAGCCTTCAGGTTTAGGACCCGTGAATTGATCTGTTGCGGCATCATAGATGACTTGTTCGAACTGATCAGCAGGTTGATTGGCAACTGCTTCTGTATACCCCATCCAGTGTGCAGTGATATTCCCTGCATTACCTACTGGTAAACAGTGGTAGTCAGGTGCACGCCCTAGAGCTTCAACAATTTCGTACGCAATGGTTTTTTGACCTTGCAAACGGTAAGGGTTGATTGAGTTTACGATAGTCACAGGCGCTTGATCTGCCACTTCTTTCACTAGACGCATACCGTCATCGAAGTTACCGCGGATTTGCATGGTGATTGCACCGTACATCATTGCTTGAGCCATTTTACCCATTGCAATTTTGCCTTCAGGAATCAAAACGAATGCTTTGATTCCTGCACGTGCTGCATATGCCGCTGCTGCAGCTGAAGTATTCCCTGTTGATGCACAGATAATTGCCTTCGAGCCTTCTTCAACTGCTTTGGTTACAGCCATCGTCATACCACGGTCTTTGAATGAACCTGTTGGGTTAAGACCTTCGTACTTCACATAGATTTCAACGTCTTTGCCAATAATACGTGGAATGTTCTCAAGTTTAATAAGAGGAGTATTTCCTTCGCCTAAAGAAATTGCACGTGTAGTTGCAGACACAGGTAAACGGTCACGATAACGATCTACAAGACCAGTATAACGATTGGCATTCGACATGATGGTGTTCCAATATGAGGTAGAGCGGGGTGAGGGAAGGCATTTTCCCTCAACCTGATTAACTATCGAGCGATTCTAAACGAATTCTTACGATTTCGCCACGAATAGCTGGTAATGCTTGAATTTGAGCAAGAGCTTCATCCATTTTTGATTCAACAATTGGATCAGTCAAAATCACGATTGGAATGAGGTCTTTAAGGCGAGATTGTTGCATGATCGCATCAATACTAATACCTGAACGGCTGAGAATGCTAGTGACATCAGCGAGCACACCAGTTTGGTCTTCTGCATTTAAACGAATGTAATATCCCGTTGTCATTTCTTCACGGCTTAGGATTGGTACATTTGTAAGCGCTTCGAATGCAAGTTGAGGGATTGTTCCAGCACCATCTTCGGTGTATGAGATATCTCGAACAATATCAATCACATCTGCTACGACTGCGGAAGCTGTAGGACCAGCGCCTGCACCAGCACCATAATACAAAGTTGGACCCACCGCATTTGCTTGAACAAGTACCGCATTTTTTACGCCATTCACGTTTGCGATCAATTCTTCAGCAGGAATCAAAGTTGGGTGTACGCGTAACTCAATACCTTTTTCAGCACGACGCGCAATACCTAAATGTTTGATACGGAAGCCAAGTTCTTCAGCATATTTCACATCTTGAGCTGTGATTTTACTAATGCCTTCGGTATAAACCTTATCGAATTGAAGTGGAATACCAAACGCACAAGATGCCAGAATTGTCAGTTTGTGTGCAGCATCAATCCCTTCAACATCAAATGTCGGATCTGCTTCAGCATAGCCAAGCTCTTGAGCTTCTTTGAGAACATCATCAAATGCACGACCTTTTTCACGCATTTCAGTCAGAATGAAGTTACCTGTACCGTTGATGATGCCTGCAAGCCATTCGATATGGTTAGCTGCTAAACCTTCACGGATGACTTTAATAATTGGGATACCACCAGCAACAGCCGCTTCATAAGCAATTTGCACGGCATTGTCTTCTGCTGCTTTGAATAGCTCATTACCATGTTCTGCGAGTAAAGCTTTGTTTGCGGTAACAACTTGCTTGCCATGCTTAATGGCTTCCATGATGACTTCATAAGCAGGATGAATGCCACCCATGACTTCAACGACTACATCAACATCAGGTTGTCGCACAATCTCCATGAGATCTGAGCTTTGTTTAATGCCTTCGAGTTGTAGATCTGGACGTGGACGGCGGGTGCCTACGTGTGTAATTTGAATTTCTCGACCAGTACGGCGTTTAATTTCAGCAGCATTTTCTTGTAATAATTTAAGGGCTCCACCACCTACAGTACCAAGACCGAGTATCGCCAGACGAACTGGTTTCACGTCACACTCCATTTTATTCAATCATTTTAATGAAGCTTGATCATAGCTAAAAAAGTGCGCAGACACTAGGGCTAAGATCATCTTTAATCTGTCGCCCAAGTCGCTTTGTGGAGTTGCTGTGAGGATTTATTTTTCGAGTCGTTTAATGATTTCTTCTGGTGTCATATATCCACCAAGATATTCACCGTCAACGTTATAAATTGCTGGTGTGCCATTAACGCCCATGTTTAAACCTAACTGATATTGATCACGTACAGGGTTTTTACATTCTGCTGCAGCAACAGGAAGACCTTG
The DNA here is from genome assembly GCF_015351505.1 of Acinetobacter sp. SK-43. Classification (NCBI taxonomy): domain Bacteria; kingdom Pseudomonadati; phylum Pseudomonadota; class Gammaproteobacteria; order Moraxellales; family Moraxellaceae; genus Acinetobacter; species Acinetobacter sp. SK-43. Next base: position 30,379 of record NZ_JADKPY010000002.1, on the reverse strand, counting down.
TGATGCTTGATCAAATGCAGCTTTGCGATCTTCACTGCACCAAATTGCTTGCATCGTAGGCATAAACTGCTCACCACGTGGCCATGCGATATAACGAACTTCAATACCTTTGGCATTAATTTCAGGTAAATGTTCATGCAGCTTGTGACAGTACGGGCAGCTTGAATCGGTAAAGACATAAATCACATGCTTAGCTTTACCGCCTTCCGCTGGGTAAACAATTAAATCTTCAGTTTTGAGTGCTGCTAAATGTTTTTTATTTTCTGTAGCTTGCAGAGCTTCGCTAACATTTTGTAGCTGTTTGTCGCCTAAACGGATCACATCGCCTTGGATGATATATTGACCATCACTAGTGGCATAAACAGAACCCATGCCTTCTAGACTCACCCAGAATAGATTAGGAACTTCTGTTTTTTTAACTGCAATAATTTTAGCGTTGATATTTGCAGTTTTAAGATGCTTTTCTAAGGTTGAGACTAAACGTTGTTGCGCGTTTCGTTCACTTAAGGTTGATGCTTCACCCGTAGCAGGCGCTGTTGCTGTAAGAGCATCTTGTTTTTGCGCTGAATTTTCTTTTGAGCAGGCACTAACTAATAAAGTTGATGCTAATGCACAAGCAAGTGCAAGCTTAGACCGAGTAAATACCATAAAGAACCTTTTTTCTACGTATTCATTTGTATTAAGGGTCTAAGCATAGCAAAAAAAACATCTGACTTCGTTAAATCTTGCTTAAGCTTTGTGAACTCAATCAACTTGTTGAATGCGTCATAGATAAACGGTCGGTTTAACCTCTTGGATGATGTTTGCTATGCAGCTCTTGCATTCGATGTTGAGCGACATGCGTATAAATTTGTGTGGTTGAAAGATCGCTATGACCGAGTAGCATTTGTACTACACGCAGATCAGCGCCGTGATTGAGTAAATGTGTTGCAAACGCATGTCTCAGGGTATGCGGGGATAATTCTGCGGATATATTGGCCTGTAAAGCATAGCGTTTGATCGCGTACCAAAAGTTTTGCCGACTCATGATTCCGCCATGTTGGGTAAGAAATAAATAATCAGTATTACTTTTATAAAGCTGTGGACGGGATTCTGATAAGTATTTCTCGACCCATTCACATGCGTATTGACCTAGCGGGACAAGACGCTCTTTATTTCCTTTACCTGTAATACGTAAGAAGCCTTGTTTTAAATTTATTAACTCTAAACGTAAATTCAGTAGTTCTGTAACACGTAGACCACAAGCATATAAAACTTCAAGCATGGCTCGATCACGTAAACCCAAAGCGGTACTGATATCTGGTGCATTTATCAGTGCTTCAACATCATGCTCTGATAAATCTTTGGGTAATGCTCGACCAATCTTTGGGGATTGATGTGTCGCAACAGGATTATCATCTCTAAGTTTTTGTTCTCTGAGAAATTTAAAAAATTGCCGTAAAGCTGATAAACACCGAGCAATGGAGCGTGGGCTTTTGCCATGTTTGGTCAGCGCGATCAGGACATCGGCAATATCATCACTTGACCACTCAGTAAGTACCACTGTGTCGTGCAAGTCACTACATTGAATTAAATCAGACAAATAGGCATTACGAGTATGCGGACTTACTGTTTGTGCAACTAAATAATCACGAAATCCATGTAAAAAACTTAAATGTTCAGGGATTTTTACAGCAGCAGGAATACGAGGTTTTTTATTTAACATAACAGCTTAAATCCTTTCATCTATTGCACTGTAAAAGAAAAAGTATTTGTTGTCGATCTGTGAAAAGACTAAATGCCACTGAGATTGCTTTTGGTAATTATTCTCATTTGCTTGTATACTACGTGCAAAAGAGTTATGGGTTAGAAACGGTGCGATTGTCAGCATTAAAAGTCAAACAAACAGCGAAAATCACGCAAGTGAATCGCCTAGTGAATGATAATGATGAACCAGATCTGGTAGCGATACGTCTTGAGAGTTTGGGTTTTGTGCCTGGCGCACAAGTTCAAGTGATTACCAAAGGTGTTTTTGGTGGTGACCCGATTCTAATCCAAATAGGTTTTACCCGTTTTGCTCTGCGCAAATCTGAAGCCGATAAAATTGAAATTCAGCTGGAAGGAGCACCTACATGAGTGATGCACTTCGTGTTGCCCTTGTGGGAAATCCAAACTGCGGTAAAACATCTTTATTCAATCATTTAACTGGTACTCGTCAAAAAGTAGCAAACTATGCGGGTGTTACGGTTGAACGTAAAGTCGGACATTTTCAGCTGCCATCAGGTAAAAATGTTCGTGTTCTAGATTTGCCAGGAACTTATAGTTTACAAGCAACTAGTCCCGATGAAGCAATTACCCGTGACGTCTGCCAAGGTAAAATAGCTGAGGAAGGTCAGCAAGACGCTTTCTTGTGTGTGGTAGATGCGACGAACTTAAAACTACATCTTGGTCTCGTATTAGAAATTATTGAGCTTGGTCGTCCGATCCTCGTAGTTTTGAATATGATGGATGAAGCACGTCGTCGTGGTATTCAAATCAATACACAAAAATTATCTCAACGTTTAGGTGTACCTGTGGTTGAGACGGTTGCTGTACGTAATTCAGGAATCGAAAATTTATTACATGCACTTGATCAAGGGAAATATACCGTTCCGCAGACCGAACTGAGTGGTTTGACTGGTGAGCATCATCAGAAAATTGAAACCATTTTCAAAGATGTCGTGAATTTCGTAGATCAGGAAGATAAGCGTACAGATTTCCTTGATAAAATCTTCTTGCATCCAGTGTTGGGTTTGCTCAGTCTAGCGGTGATGATGTTCATCGTTTTCCAAGCTGTATTCGCTTGGGCGGCACCATTTATGGATGGAATTGAAACATTCTTTGGATGGCTTGGTGAAACATTAGGTGCCCATATCAGTCAGCCACTTTTACAAAGTTTAGTGGTTGATGGAATTATTGCAGGTGCTGGTGGCGTAGTGGTGTTTTTGCCACAAATTCTGATCCTGTTCTTCTTCATTTTAGTCTTAGAAGAATCTGGATATCTACCTCGTGCTGCGTTCTTGCTTGATAAATTGATGTTTAAAGCAGGTTTGAGTGGTCGTGCGTTTATTCCATTGCTTTCAAGTTTTGCTTGCGCTGTTCCAGGTATTATGGCTACTCGAAGTATTAGTGATCCCCGTGATCGTTTCACGACGATTATGGTCGCACCATTAATGACTTGTTCAGCTCGTCTACCTGTCTATGCTTTATTGATTGCAGCTTTTATTCCAGCTCAGACCGTTTGGGGAATCTTTAATCTTCAAGGTTTAGTGCTGTTTGGTCTATATATGGCCGGTATTGTTAGCGCATTATGTGTTTCATTTGTGATGAAATTTTTGCAAAAAGATAAATCACAACATGCGCTTTTATTGGAGTTGCCAAGCTATCGTATCCCCGATTTAAAAAGTGTCGGCATTGGTTTATTGGATCGTGGAAAAATCTTCTTAAAACGCGTGGGTGGAATTATCTTCGCGCTTTCGATTTTACTTTGGTTTTTATGTACTTTCCCACAAGCGCCTGAAGGTGCCACTCAACCTACGATTGATTATAGTTTTGCTGGTATGTTGGGGCATTTAATGCAGCCTATTTTTGCCCCAGTTGGATTCAACTGGCAGATATGCATTGCACTTATTCCAGCGATGGCAGCACGTGAAGTGGTTGTTGCTGCACTGGGTACAGTATATGCCTTATCAGGAGCTGATGATGATGCTGTTGCCCAAGGCTTGGCTCATTTAATTAGTGCAGATGGAACAGGTTGGTCTTTAGCTACAGGGCTGTCTTTGCTGGTGTGGTTTGTTTATGCACCACATTGTTTAGCAACTTTGGCAACGGTGCGTAGAGAAACAGGTTCTTGGAAACATGTGGCTGTGATGACCGCATATTTATTTGGTTTGGCTTATTTGATGTCTTTCTTTACTTACCAAATCGCTTCGCGAATTTGGGGCTAGATAGGAGCTGCATATGTTTGAGTATCTGATTATTGCGGTTTTGGTCGGTTGGAGTGCCATAGTTGTCTTTAAAAAGGTATTTCCTCAAACCGCAAATGCTATGTTCATGTCTTTGTCGAATGTATGTCAACATTTTGGTTGGCAACGCTTAGCACTACGATTGAAACCTAAAATGGTTGTTGGATGTGGTGGTGGATGTGGTTGTGCAAGCGATGAAAAGGACAATAAAAAAACTGAAGAGATTCAAGCCGTGAAATGGCGTTAAGATTTTTTGTTTATAAAGCCATCGAATGATGGCTTTTTTACGCACTGACACAAAAAAATGCGAATAATGATAAAACTGAAAAAGCATTCAAAACAGCAAAGTGCTAACATTTTTGCCATTCTGTGATCTGCGATAAAATGGGGCAAAAATGTTAATACAACGTGGTGGATTAAAAGTTGTTGCTGGCTTGGGTATTTCTGGTGTGTCAGCAGTAAACTTTCTGCATGAACAAGGCTACCAAGTTGCAGTAACAGACTCTCGAGAAACTCCACCAGGTCATGATCAAATTCCTGCTGAGGTGAGAATGAGCTTTGGACGACTCGATACAGAGCTATTACTTCAGGCCGAAGAGATTATTTTAAGTCCTGGATTAGCACCACAATTACCTGAAATTCAACAAGCCATTGATAAAGGAATTCCAGTTGTAGGGGATATTCAGCTTTTACGCCGTGCAACTGATGCTCCCATTATTGCGATTACAGGGTCAAATGCTAAAAGTACAGTGACAACACTCGTGGGTTTGATGGCTCAGGATGCTGGAAAGAAAGTGGCTGTTGGTGGAAACTTAGGTCGACCAGCTTTAGATTTATTAAAAGACAAACCTGAACTCATCGTTTTGGAGTTATCGAGTTTCCAGTTGGAAACTACTTCGCATTTGAATGCTGAAGTTGCGGTTGTTCTCAATATGAGTGAAGACCACTTGGATCGTCACGGTGATATGTTGGGTTATCACAAAGCCAAACATCGTATTTTCCAAGGTGTTAAAAAAGTCGTTTATAACCGTGATGATAATTTAAGCCGTCCTTTAGTGCCTGATGCAACACCAATGCAAAGTTTCGGTTTGAATGCTCCTGATTTAAATCAATATGGTGTGTTGAGAGATGCAGATGGCACCATGTGGTTGGCACGTGGAAGAGAGCGTATCTTAAAAACCTCTGAGATGTATATTCAAGGAATGCACAATGTAGCAAATGCACTTGCTTGTTTGGCCATTGGTGAAGCAGTTGGATTCCCGTTGCCGAGCATGTTGGAAACATTGAAAACATTCAAAGGCTTGGAACATCGTTGTGAATATGTGCAAACGATTGATGGTGTGCGTTATTACAATGATTCAAAAGGAACAAATGTCGGTGCAACTCTAGCGGCGATTGATGGGCTTGGCGCTGCTATTGAAGTCAATAAAGGCAAATTAGCACTTATTTTAGGCGGTCAAGGCAAAGGTCAGGATTTCCGTCCTTTGCGTAATGCAATACAAAAATATGTGAAATCTGTCATTCTAATTGGCGAGGATGCACCTGTAATTGAACAAGCGATACAAGGAACAACTGTTATTCAGCACGCGTCTAGCTTAAAAGCTGCGGTCAAGCTTGCTCAGCAAGTAACGCAAGCTGAAGATGTGGTTCTGTTGTCGCCAGCATGTGCAAGTTTTGATATGTTTAAAAGTTATAATGATCGCGGGCATCAGTTCGTGGCATGTGTAAATGCCTTGAGTGAAAATAAAAACTAGGAACAGCGTTATGGCGGATTTGGCCCAAAATACAGTGCAGAAGATTTCTCAAATCTTAAATCGATTGCCGAAGCTTCCAGCAGAAATGACACCACGTAACATTCTGATTTTCTGTGTGGTGTCTTTACTCTGTTTGGGTTCGGTGATGGTGGCCTCTGCTTCCATGCCGTATGCAGAATATATCCATGAGAATCCATTTTATTTTTTGATTCGTCATGGTATTTCGATTGTTGTCGCCGCTGTGGTTGCATTTTTGACTTATCGTGTCTCTTTAAACTTATGGTTTAAAAATGCGTTTCCATTATGGCTGATTACGATCATATTGCTGCTCGCCGTTTTGGTGGTCGGGTCAGAAGTGAATGGCGCACATCGTTGGATTAAAGTTGGTGGTTTCACAATACAGCCAACGGAGATTGCTAAGATTGTGATGGCAATTTTTACGGCAGATTATGTGGTGCGCCGTGCGAAAGAGGTTCGAACGCACTGGAAAGGTTTGCTACGCTTAAGCGGAGTAATGGCACTTACAGTCGGTTTTATCGTTGCTGAGCCTGATCTTGGGGCAACAGCGGTGATAGTTTTAATGATGGTTGGTGTGTTCTTCTTAGCTGGCGCGCCTGCGACTCAGTTTTTGATCATGTTAGGGGCGATTCTTGCAGGGATTACCGCACTGATTTTATTTGAACCATTCCGCTTTCAACGACTTATTTCATTTACCAACCCTTGGGCTGATCCATTAGGTGTGGGTTATCAGTTGTCAAATGCTTTGATGGCATTTGGTCGGGGTGAATGGTTTGGAACAGGTTTGGGACATAGTGTCCAGAAACTTTCCTATCTTCCGGAAGCACATACAGACTTTATGTTAGCAGTCTTAGGTGAGGAGTTTGGATTCTTCGGTGTAACCACGGTCATGATTCTCTCATTTACTATGCTGGCATGTTGTATTCGTATTGGTCATCGTGCATTACAGCATAATTATCTACGCGCAGGTTATTTAGCTTATGGTATCAGCATTATTTTCCTGTTACAGATTTTGGTAAATGCAGGCATGAATATGGGCTTGATGCCAACCAAAGGTTTGACACTGCCATTTATTAGTTATGGTGGTACATCATTGATGATGTGTGCTGCGATGATTAGTCTGATTTTGAAAATTGATGCTTCAACCCAAGAGCTAAATCCTGTCAAAGAAGAATCGAATTTCTAAGGAATTTAGTTTCTGATACAAAAGAGACCCTAATTTATTAGGGTCTCTTTTGTTTTATAAATAAGATCCTGTCAAATGAATGCCTTTAGGGATTAAATTTACATCCCATTGCTGTACAGCTTGTTGCAGCATTATTCTAGGTTGATTTAATTCAACATTTGGTTGCCCAAGTGCCAATATGGCTTGCTGTAATAATTCAGAAGCCTTTGATACGTCTAATGCTTGTGCCAAATTTTGCTTAGATAATTTCTGACCTTGACCATTCATAGCAAGGGGTAAATGCATATAACTCAAACTTGGATAGTTCAATATAGAACCAAGCCAGATTTGTCGAGCGGTATTATCTAATAAATCCGCACCGCGAACGACATGCGTAATGCCTTGTAAATAATCATCAACCACAACTGCTAATTGATAACTAATGATGCCATCTCTTCGTTTTAGAACGAAGTCACCAAGATCATCTTTTAGGTTGGAACATTGTCGACCTTGTAATCTGTCTTCAAAACAAATCAGCAGATCATCGACTTTTAAACGAATGGCTTGCTCAGCAAAATCAAGATTTAAATCTCGGCATGTGCCAGCATAGATGTGATTAGAGCCGAGCATTTTGCGGGTGCATTGGCAAGCATATATGGCATGTTGCTGTTTGAGTTGATCGAGTACTTGCTCATAAATAGTTAAACGATCTTTTTGGAAAATAATCTCGGCATCAGGTTCAAATTCAAAGGCATCGATGCAAGATAAAATGTGAGTTTCGCTATTTGGATAAATGCGAGGAATATCGGTATCTTCTATTCGTACTAACCACTTACCATGATTGGCTTTGGCATCACAATAGCTTGCGACAGCAGTCAGTAAAGAACCAAAATGCAAAGGGCCAGTGGGAGAGGGTGCAAAACGTCCGATATAAGACATAAAGATTTATTGTTGTCTAAATAATTAAATCTACACCTAATCCCTCCAATACAAGGAGGGAGATATGCGAAAACAATGGGTTTTTAAAATTCGCAATATTCCTCCCTTTCTAAAGGGAGGTTAGGCGGGATGGTTATCCGTTGTTTTGCTTTTCTTTGATTTCAGCCAAAGTTTTGCAATCGATACATTGAGTAGCTGTTGGACGAGCTTCTAAACGGCGTAAGCCGATTTCGATACCGCAAGTTTCGCAGAAACCGTAATCACCACTTTGGATCGCTTCTAATGATTGCTCGATTTTACGAATCAGCTTACGCTCACGATCACGTGTACGTAATTCAATCGCAAACTCTTCTTCCTGAGTCGCTCTATCATTTACATCGGGTAAAGCTGTTGATTCATCTTGCATTGTGTTGAGCGTACGATCAACTTCTGACATTAACTCTGCTTTCCATGCATTTAAGATTTGGCGGAAATGCTCAAGTTGTCCATCAGACATGTATTCTTCATTTTTTTTCGGCTGATAAGGTTCAATCCCAAACAAGCTCGCAGTTGTACCGCCTTCAGAAGCTTTAGGTTTGGTTTTGCGTACACGTTTTACAGCCGATTTTTGTTCGTCGATCACTGCTGTGTGTTCGTCCAAGACTTGATTTTGGTTGTCATTCGCCATATAGGGCATTCCTCATCTTACACGTACTATCTATACGCAAAAAATATGGTGATATGCAAGTGTTTTTATAGAAACCTAAGATGGTTTTTTCCATCAAGGGTCGACATCATATAGACTTTTTCAGCAAGATGGTAGTCATTACTGTCTAGAATTAGTGATAAATCTAGGATGTGATTTGTAATCAAAAGTTTAGTCATAACCTAAGACTTCTGAACTACTCAAGCGTTGAGAATTACTCAGACGATGTACTTGTGTTTCAATCTCGCCATCTGCTTTCAAACGGATATAACGGTAGCCAGGGTGTTCTTCATCAAGTGCAAATTTTTCACTTTTTGGTTTGAACTGAATACATGTAGAAGGTGTCGATAGAAACTCTATACCTTGCCATGACGTAATAGAGTCTTGATGCACATGTCCACAAATAATTGCCTTAACATTGCTAAAGGGCTGAATGGTTTCAAGTAAATCAGAAGAATTTTTTAATTTATGCTGATCAATCCATGCAGATTGCATTGCAAAGGGATGGTGGTGACATGCAATCATGACATAACGATCATGTAGTTGAGTCAATAATTTTGGAAGTTGCTGCAATTGGGCATCTGCGATTTTGCCGTCAATACGATTCGGCTGGGCGCTATTTAATAAAATGACACACCAATTTCCAAGCTCGACAACTGTTGGAGCAGTCTTGTCTTGCTCATGGAATGGAAAATGATTGACATCATCGTGATTCCCAGGTGTTTGAAAAAAAGGAATGCTCAAGCTGTGCATATACTCGAGATAGCGATGATAGGTGAGTGGCGTCGGATTCTGAGCTAAATCACCTGTATGAACAATCAAGTCAATCTCAGGGTGTGTTTGACGCATCAAGTCGATTACTGCATGAAAACTTTGTTCGGGTTGCATTCCGACAAATTCTAAATGTGGATATTCAAGTAAATGAGTATCCGTAATCTGGATCATCACAAAATCTTTTTGTGATAATGTTGAGACTTGAAAAGTCACCGCTTTATCCCCTTCAGATTTTTATTGTTGTCGTAAATGCTGAGTAAGCCACTGCAATGCCATAATGACAGGTGCATTTCTCAACCGCCCATTTTTTAATAATAGAGGTGCATCAGAATAATCAAACAAATGAAGTTGAATGTCTTCACCTTCGTCTGGCATTCCAAACACGCCACCTGATGTTGGTAATTCAACATTTGCAACATATAAGTGAAAAATTTCTGAACATGCCCCTGCCGAAGGATAGAAGGTGAATAAATGTTGTAAGTCATGAACTTCACAACCCGCTTCTTCTAAGCTTTCACGGCGAATACATGTTTCAGGTGTTTCATCCCCATCTAAAACACCAGCAATCACTTCTAATTGCCAAGGTGAAACGGTATCGTTTAATGCCCCAATTCGAAATTGTTCGATCAAAGCAAAACGTCTTTGCTGATTATCATATAATAAAACACCAGCCGCTTCGGGACGGTGAATTAATTCACGATGAATAGATGATGAATAATTAGATTTATTAAATAATCTATGTTTTATTGTGACTTTCTCTACCTGAATGAACCCTCGAAATAAGTTCTCTCGAGATTCTATCGAAACGTCGGATGCTGAAAAGCTGGCGTGCTCAAGAATATTCATCATAAATTAGGATGAGATTGTACATATCTCATCCTAACCGAGAATGGTTCGTTGGAAAATGTTTTTTTAGTCGATTTACACTTTGTGGTACAGTTTTTGACCATGTTCCTGATAAGCGGTTTTCATGGCATTGAGACCTGCTTCAACTTCTGCATCTTCATCATTTGATTGATTGGCATTGTGTTGATTTTGCGCATAATCTCGCACATTCTGTGTGATTTTCATCGAACAGAATTTTGGTCCACACATCGAACAGAAATGAGCTGATTTATGAGCTTCTTTTGGAAGTGTTTCATCATGCATGCTGCGTGCCGTATCAGGGTCTAAGCTCAGATTAAATTGATCGTCCCATCGGAATTCAAAGCGTGCTTTTGATAAAGCATTGTCTCGAACTTGAGCACCTGGATGACCTTTGGCTAAATCTGCCGCATGCGCTGCAATTTTGTAAGTAATGATGCCATCTTTTACATCTTTCTTATTTGGTAAGCCTAGATGTTCTTTCGGTGTAACATAGCAAAGCATCGCTGTACCATACCAACCAATCATCGCAGCACCGATTGCTGAGGTAATGTGATCATATCCTGGTGCGATGTCAGTCGTGAGTGGTCCAAGAGTATAGAAAGGAGCTTCTTTACAGACTTCTAGTTGTAAATCCATATTCTCTTTAATCATATGCATAGGCACATGACCAGGACCCTCAATCATCACCTGAACGTCATGTTCCCAAGCACGATGTGTCAATTCTCCCAGTGTTTTAAGTTCACTAAATTGCGCTTCGTCATTGGCATCTTGAACACATCCAGGTCGTAGCCCATCACCTAAGCTGAATGAGACATCATAAGCTTTCATGATTTCGCAAATTTCATCGAAATGCGTGTACAAGAAGTTTTCCTGATGATGTGCTAAACACCATTGTGCCATAATTGAACCCCCACGAGATACAATGCCTGTGAGGCGATTTGCAGTCATAGGAACGTAGCGAAGTAAGACCCCAGCATGAATGGTGAAATAATCTACACCTTGTTCAGCTTGTTCAATCAAGGTGTCTTTAAAAATTTCCCAAGTGAGGTCTTCTGCAACACCATCCACTTTTTCTAAAGCTTGGTAAATTGGAACAGTCCCAATTGGAACAGGTGAGTTGCGAATGATCCATTCGCGTGTTTCATGGATATTTTTACCTGTCGATAAATCCATAATGGTGTCAGCACCCCAACGTGTTGCCCATGTCATTTTGGCAACTTCTTCATCAATAGATGAGCCAAGCGCTGAATTACCAATATTGGCATTAATCTTCACTAAAAAATTACGACCAATAATCATCGGTTCACATTCAGGGTGATTAATATTTGCAGGGATAATCGCACGTCCTGCAGCAATTTCTTGACGTACAAATTCAGGGGTAATTTCTCTTGAATTTTGTGCACCAAAGTTTTGTCCTGCATGTTGGCGCATATCAACGTCATGACGTTGGCGTTGATTCTCACGAATTGCAATATATTCCATTTCTGGCGTGATAATACCTTGCTTCGCATAATGCATTTGCGTGACATTTTTGCCTGCTTTTGCGCGGCGAGGATTTTGGATATGAGCAAACCGAATATCTGCTGTACGAATATCTTTTAAGCGTGCTTGTCCAAACTCAGAACTCAAGGTTTCTAAAACATCTGTATCATTGCGTTCTTCAATCCATGATTGGCGAACTAGAGGTAAACCTTTGTTCAAATCAATTTGGACATTTGGATCTGTATAGACTCCAGATGTATCGTAAACCATGATCGGTGGGTTATGTTCGCCACCTAAACCAGTAGGAGTATCTGTGAGACTGATTTCTCTGAACGGTACTTGGATGTCTGGGCGTGAACCTTCAACATAGACTTTTTTGGAGGCAGGTAAGATACGGGTTAAATCTTTAGCATCTTGCTCATGTTGAGCGGAAATATCAGCAGGGGAAAGATTCGTTAATTGGTTCATTGCATGATCCTTATGTTTGGCATTAACGAATCAAGCACGACCAAAAACGATGGCGGATTTATCTCTTTGATAAATAAAGGCGAAGTTTTTGCTGGGCTTGATTCCTACGCAGGTGTTAACCTGATCAGGTTCAACGGTACTTGTCTTTAAATTGAGAATTTAGACAATCTCAGCAGTTTGTTAACTGCGCTCCGTCAAGCTAGGCATTTAGACTAACAGATTTTTGCTTTATTGTTGTATCAATTAACACCATTCGTTAATTGTCAAATCCATGCTATTGTCATAAAAGTTTCATCATAGTTATGGTTTAATCACCAATCATTTTTTCCATGTGTCTAGTGGAGGCATCCTGTGTGTCCAAGTAATCCAGTGTTAAGTCACCATATTTCTTCACAATTTAATGAAGACCTACAAGATGTTCATACCAAATTTATGACAATGGGCGGATTAGTAGAGCAGCAAGTTGCTAACTCAATTCATGCTTTATTAGACACAGATGCCAATTTAGCGATTGACGTTCAGTTTAAAGACAACACGGTGAATCAATATGAGCGAGATATTGATGAAGGTTTGACTTTAATTTTGGCGCGCCGTCATCCTGCTGCGATCGATTTGCGTATGGTTATTGCAATGAGCAAAGCCAATACCGATCTTGAGCGAATTGGTGATGAAGCTGCAAAAATTGCACGTATTGCTCAAAATCTTTGTGAAGAGGGTGAGTCACCACGTGGTTACATGGAAACACGTCATATTGGTAATCAGGTTCGTGTCATGATCCATGATGCATTAGATGCATTTGCGCGTTTAGATGTGGATCAGGCTTTGAAAGTTGTTATGGCTGATGTCGATATTGATCGTGAATATCAATCAGCGACTCGTACACTTATGACATATATGATTGAAGATCCACGTCATATCTCACGTGTTATTAATGTGATGTGGGTGTTACGTTCTTTAGAGCGAATTGGTGATCATGCGCGTAATATTTCTGAGCAAGTGATCTATATGGCGAAAGGTATGGATGTTCGTCATACTAGCATTGAAGAAATTGAACAAAAAGTAAATCAAAAGTAATTTTGGCACAGCCAAAAAGATTTAATAGAAAGTGAATTTAATCAAAGTGAATCTGAAGCGGATTTTGATTAAGTTCACTTTTTTTATTAAAAACGGTTTGTTTGGATCATTTTGGGCTGATTTAAATGATCTGTTATAGTTTTTTTTGAAGGCTTTGTGGCTATATTTAGAATCAGTATTTTTTCAAAATAGTATTTTCAACCTAAAGGCGAGAATGCTATGAGTTTCCTAAAAAAGAAAAATAATGCGAGCTTCGTTTTCTTCATTATCGTTCTATATGCATGTCTTGGATTTGGTTTAGGATTTGTGATTTGGGAGTATTTCCTGCTATCTCCATAAGATTGCAGAAACGAATATGTCACACAGATATTTAGATAGAGTAAATAAAAAAATCCCAGACTTCGGGGGAAAAGTCTGGGAGAGAAATATCATGCATTGTTGAGATATTGGGGGTATCTCTATCTTTCTATAAGTAACTTTAAATAGAATCGTTCAATCTGTCATGTAGACAACTGTGTATACTCTGTAATCCTTTATTACTAGTGTAAAGATCACGTAAATAAAAATGATAAATCATAAGTGTTTTTAGATCAAAATTTGAACCTATGGTAAAAAATAGCCTGTAATTAAAAAAATCAAAGTCGTCTTGCCAATTTTTAAATAAAAAAAGCAATGATGGAATCATTGCTTTTGATACAAGAAATTTTAAAAATACTAAGCTCCCTTGCTTAACTTGGCAGAGCTTAGCTTTTCGATAAGGGTAGAGCGTTACTCAGCTTATCCTTGTTCAGGCTTCCAGCCTTCGGCTTTTTCTACGCTTTGGTCATTGTTGAAAAATTTCTCGCGTTGTTCCTCGAGGAATTTTTTTGCATCTGGTTCAAAGACATTTAAACGTTTTTCGTTAATCAATGTAGTTTGATGTTTTAACCATTCTTGCCAAGCTTGTTTAGATACAGTCTCAAAAAATTCTTGACCCTTTGCACCAGGGAATGGTGCAAAATCTAAACCTTCAAGTTCTTGTTGGTATTTACGGCAAAATACTTGTCTAGTCATGATCAGTCCTTAAGCGTATAGCTGTTCTAAGCGAGTGTGTGCACGAACAATTGCGGCTTCAACTTGTTTAGGTGAAGTTCCACCAATATGGTCACGTGCATTCACTGAAGCTTCTAAAGTCAAAGCTTTGTCAAATACATCTGCTTCAATCAGATCAGAGAATTGTTGTAGCTGTTCAAGAGAAAGCTCAGACAAATCTTTTTCTTCTGCTACGCCAAGAGCAACTGCTTTACCAACAATTTCATGCGCATCACGGAAAGCAACCCCTTTTTTAACAAGGTAATCTGCAAGGTCAGTTGCTGTAGAGAAGCCACGTAAAGCTGCTTCACGCATAACTTCAATATTTGGTACCAGTGCTGGAACCATGTCTGCAAAAGCCATAAGTGAGCCGCGAACAGTATCAATTGCATCAAATAATGGTTCTTTGTCTTCTTGGTTATCTTTGTTGTATGCCAATGGTTGACCTTTCATTAAGGTCAATAAGCTAATTAAGTCGCCAAAAACACGACCAGACTTACCACGAACTAATTCAGGAACATCTGGGTTTTTCTTCTGGGGCATGATTGAAGAACCAGTACAGAAGCGATCAGGAATATTCACAAACTTGAACTGAGCTGAAGTCCATAGAATTAGTTCTTCAGACATACGCGATAAGTGCATCATGATCAAAGATGCTGCTGCATTAAATTCAATCGCAAAATCACGATCTGAGACTGCATCCAGAGAGTTTTCTGAAACGGCTTCAAAACCTAATAACTCAGCGGTATAGGCACGATCAATCGGGTAGGTTGTACCAGCTAAGGCTGCTGAGCCGAGTGGCATACGATTGACACGTTTACGGCAGTCTTGTAAACGTTCGGTGTCACGAACAAGCATTTCAAACCAAGCTAATAAGTGATGACCAAACGTCACAGGTTGAGCTGTTTGTAAATGAGTAAAACCGGGCATGATGGTATGCGTATTTTGACTTGCTAAACTCAGTAAACCTTTTTGTAAGCGAAGTAATAAGCCTAAAATGTCATCAATTTCATCACGTAGATATAAACGAATATCTGTTGCTACTTGGTCATTACGACTGCGACCTGTATGAAGTTTTTTACCTGTGATGCCAATACGTTGAGTCAGACGAGACTCAATGTTCATGTGGACATCTTCTAAATCAATACGCCATTCAAAATTTCCAGCTTCGATTTCTGCTTTAATCATGCTTAAACCTTGAATAATGTCATCACGTTCAGCTTCAGTGAGTACACCAACTTTCGCTAACATGGTTGCATGAGCAATAGAGCCCGCAATATCTTGTTTATAAAAACGTTGGTCAAATTGCACAGATGCTGTAAATTCTGCAACAAATGCATCCGTTGCTTCTGAGAAGCGACCGCCCCACATACCAGAGGTTTGATTAGGGCTTGCTGAAGATGAGGATTGAGAAGATGTGGTCATGGCGGCTCAGTAAAATAAAAAAGAGTATAGCAAATCCAAACGCAGATGCCGAAACTCGACGCAAGAAGTTATCGCAATCTCGTCAGATGAATTCATCAGGCACGTATTTTTTTACGAAAATTGGTCAATGGCAACACTTATTAGAACTAATTGTTGCAAGTAATGTATTGGCAATGGTTTTAGCATTGGCGGAAGCTCGCTCTTGGCATGCTTTGGAAGGTATTCGCGTTTTACAATATACCTTTTTTATTAATTGGGTGATTTTATCTTTTTCCGCATTTGTTGATTATTTTCAGGATTTCTTTACTAAGTTAAGTCAAAAGGTCGCTTTGACTTTGGGTTTTGTTGTCCTGCAAATCATTGTGCTGCTTACAACTTGCGCTGTGAATATCATTCAGTTTTGGGCAGCTCGATCTACTGGTTTTTCCGAAGATGTCTTATTTCATGGCGTAAGTTTGCATTTGGGGTATGGTATTTTATTGGGTGCTTTTTGCTTACGTTATTTATATATGCGTGAGCAATGGTTGCGTCAGCAGTACAGTGAGTTAAATGCGCGTATTCAAGCGATGCAAGCAAGGATTCATCCACATTTTTTATTCAATAGTTTAAATAGTGTGGTCAGTTTGATTTCAATAGATCAAGATAAAGCTGAAAATATGTTGATCAGTCTTTCTCGATTGTTTCGGGCCAGTTTTCAGGAGTTGAAACTGGTAAGTTTGGAGGAAGAAATTGATCTGTGTAAGCAATATCTCAGTATTGAGAAAATGCGTTTAGGTGACCGATTAACCGTAGAATGGAATATTCAAGCGACACCAATTGAGTTAAAACGAGCGACTATTCCATTATTAACGTTGCAACCTTTGTTAGAGAATAGTATTTTTCATGGGGTGGAAAAAGTTTTACAAGCTTCAACGATTAGCGTATTGGTTGAAATATTGCAAAATCAAGTCACTATAGTCATTACTAACCCCTATTCTCACGATAAAATAAAATCCAGAACAGGGAATGGTATTGCAATAGAAAATGTTGAACAGCGCTTGAAGGCTTATTATGGGCCAGCTGTGAAGTTTCAAGTGTATGGGGGAGTGTCGTTATATACGACTGTGGTGAGTTACCACGATCGAGTAAAATAATAAGTCCAGTTAACCATAAAAAATATGGATGATGTTAACGGTGACAAGGAGGAGAGGATGAAAGTTCTGATTGCTGATGATGAACCTCTCGCAGTAGAGCGTTTATCACGTTTAGTGACCCAAATGGGGCATGAAGTGATTGCGACAGCACATCATGGGCAAGATGTGTTAGATCATATTGAAAATGATTCACCAGATGTTGTTTTATTAGATATTCAAATGCCAGGGATGAATGGATTAGAGTGCGCTGAGCAATTGAGTCACTTGAACCCACGTCCTGCTATTATTTTTTGTACGGCATACGATCAACATGCATTGGAAGCATTTAAATTTCAAGCCCAAGGATATTTACTCAAACCTGTAGCCCAACAAGATTTACAGCAGGTCTTTGATAATTTAACTCAACTTACCCAAGCTCAAATGACGGGTTTAAAACAACAAGATCATATGTACGATACTAAAACTCAACGTCACCAAATTGCTGCGAAAACTTATCGTGGGGTCGAACTTATCCCTCTAGAAAATATTTATTATTTTTTGGCGGATCAGAAGTATGTCACCGTGCGCCATAAAAATGGCAGTGTATTGATAGATGAAACATTAAAAGATTTAGAGCATGAGTTTGCTGACCGCTTTATTAGAATCCATCGTAATGCGCTTGTTTCACTAGATTATTTAGAAGGTTTAGAGCTGGTTGCTGCTGGACAATACCAAGTTCGATTACGTGAACTCGAGGAGCGCTTGTCGGTGAGTCGCCGTCATTTACCAAGTCTAAGAGAGTGTATGCATCAACTATAATTTGTTGAAGCTAAGCTTGTTATGATCACTTTTTGCTTTTTTTACTTGCATTTTTAAATGATCAAGTTAAGTTTGGAGCAATTGCTTTGATCAATACTTAACTTAGATTTATGAAAACTCTAAAAATTGCAACTCGACAAAGTCCTCTTGCACTTTGGCAAGCTGAGCATATTCGTGCTCGTTTAAATGAACTTTATCCTGATTTAACGGTTGAATTGGTTAAGTTTGTAACCCAAGGTGATAAAATTTTAGATACGCCTTTGGCAAAAATTGGTGGTAAAGGTTTATTTGTAAAAGAGTTGGAGGCAGCACTATTGGATGGGCGTGCTGATTTAGCTGTACATTCAATGAAAGATGTTCCGATGCATTTACCTGAAGGTTTAACACTTGCAGTGATCTGTGAACGCGAAGATCCTCTAGATGCTTTTGTATCGAATCAATATGCTCATTTTGATGAGTTACCACATGGTGCGAAAGTTGGGACCTCAAGTCTACGCCGTAAATGTCAGATACTTCAGCAACGTCCTGATTTAGAAATTATTGATCTACGCGGTAATGTAGGAACACGTTTATCTAAACTCGATGATGGACTGTATGATGCGATCATTTTAGCTAGCGCAGGTTTAAAACGCTTAGGTTTGGCAGAGAGGATTCGCCATTGCCTCGCACCTACATTGAGTTTGCCTGCAGTAGGGCAAGGTGCTTTGGGGTTGGAATGTCGTGCAGATGATCAAGAATTATTGGAATTAATCTCTCCTCTTCAACATGAAGTAACTTCAATTTGTGTACGTGCAGAACGTGCATTTAATGCCTATCTTGAAGGTGGATGCCAAGTTCCGATCGCTGGTTATGCGACAATTACTCAAAATCAACTTCATATCGAAGGTCGAGTCGGTAGTGTGGATGGAAAGACGCTATTAAAAGAACAATTGTCAGGAGCATTGGATGAGGGAGAGCGATTGGGTGTAGTTTTAGCCGAAAAATTATTGGCACAGGGTGCAGGTGAGCTACTGAAAGCTTTATATTAAAATGTTATTCATCAATACGCGCCCTGAAGATCGAGCACATCCATTAAATCAAGCGCTAATTCAAGAGGGGATACAGGTTGAATCCTTGCCCTTACTTGAGTTGGTTGCTGAGCCATTTACAGCAGATTTGAAGCAGTTGTATGATCAACTCAAGGCTTCGCAAGTGATCGTTGTGGTTAGTCCAACTGCTGTTGAGATTGGTATGCTGTATCTCAAGAATAGTGGGATTGATTTAGATCAACTTAAACATATTCAATGGATCGCGGTTGGGCAAGCCACAGCAGCAGCGCTAAAAACCTTTGGGATTGATAGTCTTGTTCCTGATGTGGAAAGTTCAGAAGGGATGTTGCAGCTACCGATACTTAGAGAACGCGTTGACTTAAATACAGTCGCATTTTGGCGTGGGCATGGCGGACGTCAATTTATGATGCAACATTTGCAACAAACAGGCGTTAATGTTCTCAACTTTATCCTTTATCGTCGCCAATGCCCTGAGCTAAGTTTGACTAAATTTCCTAAACTCGTATCTCAATTGGTAGCACAACAACCAGTTTTTGTGTTGATTAGTAGTGAAGCAAGTTGGAGAAACTGGCAACAGCTTACCGCACAGATTAGTAAAGAGTTGGATTGTATTTATTTAGTACTTGGTGAGCGTTTAGCTCAGGTATTGTGTCAAACGCAAAATCAAGTAGATTCTATGTTGAAATATATTCAGTTAGAAACATTAGCACCATTAGAAATTATTCATTCTATTCAAGGCTGGCAAGGACAATCATGAGAAAAATTGCTTATTTCATATTGGTTCTGGGTTTGGTGTGGTTGGCGAAACTCAGTTATGATGTTGCGCAATATTCTCAAACAATTCCTCAGCTTCAACAGCAGTTGGTTCAATCACAGCAACAATACTCTTTGTTAAATGACCAATTAGTGGGTTTGCAACGACAACTGCAAGACAAAAACACCTCAAATACCAATAATAAACTTGTAACTACACCGATAACGATTAATGGTATTGCTCCCGCCGTTGTAATCAAGCAAAAACTACAATTAGTGCAGTTTGCTGTAGATCAGCAACAATTTATTTTTGCGCTAGAACAGTTGAATCAGTTGCAACAACAAATGGCTCAACATCAAGTTTCACCAGCATTGCAGCATGGTCTTATCAAAGCGATGGAACAAGATAAGCAAAACATTCAACAATATGTATTGCTGCAAACTCAGCAGCGTCAGCAGTTTGATACGTTGTTGCAGTATTTAGATCAGCAGCTTCAGCAAGAAATGCAGAAACCCGATATTCGACTGCAGAAAAACAGTGAACGTTCATGGTGGCAATGGTTCAAATTTGAAAAGGTGCAACGCACTCCACCAGACTTAATCCAACGAAGTATTTTACTAAAAGAGGCTCAATTAAGATTATTACTTGCAGAGCAAGCATTGCATTTAAATCAAGCCACTGAATATCGCAAGTCAATGCAAGAAGTTATGCTGCTTTTAGAGGATTTGCCAGATCGTAGTAGTCAGCAAATGAAACTACGTGTGGAGAAAATGCTTAATCTTCCAGTCGTTCCTGCTCCGAAACTAACGACTCTCGGTTTGCTAGGGTAGTCCGATATGAAGCATTTATTGAAGATATATTTCCTTGCAATCCTTAGCTTATTCGCTATTTTTTCAGTCTTTAGCTATGGTTACGGTAGTGGTTACGCTTATATCTATTGGCGGGACTGGCAGTTTCAAAGTAGCTTTTGGGGATTAGTAACCTGCTTTATTCTTGTGAGCTTCATCGCTCAGGCAGGATGGTTATTAGCAAAAAGATATCTCGCACAACAGCAAAGACAGAAAGATACAATTCTTCGATTTAAAGATTTACATCCTTATGAGCAGCTTGGCATCGTTTGGTTATTAGATGCTGCCAAAGATCAGCAAGTGTTCATTGAGCGAGTTTTCACACAGTCAGGTTTACTGAGTAATATCGTTGATGCTCAATTTGATTATCGCAACGGTGATTATGAAACGGCATTGATGAATCTAGAAAAGTCAGCCCCTATGGCTTTTGAACTTGCTGAATTGCTTAGAGTGGATATTTTTCTAGAGCGACAAGAGACAGAAAAAGCACTTACACATTTGGAATTTCTCGCACAACATCAACTATCCCCTTGGCTAAGCGAAATTGAAACGGCATATCAGCAAAAAATAACCAGTTTGTGGGGTAAATTGGCCTTACAAAGGCCATGGGTGTTTTTACAAAGTACTCAACATGGGCTGCTAGATGCAGAACATCGTGATCTTTGGTTGCAGCAATTATTAATTCAATTTGATCAAGCTACTGTCGATGATTTAGGTGCACTTCAACAACGTTACATGATGCTGCATTCAGAAATCAAAGCACGGCCGTATACCAGTAAAGTACTTTGGTTAAAATTATTGGCTCGAATGCCTGAAATGAGTGTTCAGCACGAGGAGCTTGCCTTACATCTATTGCAAGAGCATTTTGATCCTGAAGTATTTTATTTGTGGTTTCAACAACAGCTACTTAAGCAAATTCCTGATTATGCTTATGTTGAACAACGAATTATGGAGTTGGAACAAAAATATACCAGCGTTCCAATGCTGGCTTTTGCAAAATGGCATATATTTATGGCGACAGATCGCCAGACTGAAGCAGCACAATTGTTGGATTTATATCCTGATAATATTTTAATGAGTTATTTAAGGATTAAATCTACCTTGGGTGATGATTCTGATTTAATCAGACAGTTGAATTTAATCTTTGAAAATGATGTTAATTTTCTTAACTTTAAGATATGAGTGAAATAATGAAAGAGCTGTCTGTCTATCCAGTAATTCTTGAGCAAACTGTTGCATGGGGGGATATGGATGCTTTTGGACATGTAAATAATGTTCAATATTATCGATATATTGAAAGTGCACGAATTGCTTATTTAATGAAATTAAATATATTCGATGAGGATATATTGACGGTTGTTGCTTCGAGTCAATGTAAATATTTAAGCCCAGTATTTTATCCTGATGTGCTGCATATTGGTGCAAGAATTGAAGAGTTAAGAAATAGTGCGTTTAGAATGCATTATGTTTTATGGAGTCGTGATCAAGCTCAAGTGGTTGCAACTGGTGAGGCCGTCATGGTGTGTGTTGGCAAACATGATTCAAAGAAAATTAATATACCTACCGAGATTCGTAATCGTATTATAACGTTGGAATCAAGTGTTGGACATCATATTGAATAATATGTAAAGACAGTTATGTATAATTTTATCTAAGTCATATTTATTGAGTTGTATCGAGGTGCAATTCAATAAATTTTTTAAAATAAAGCTTACTTATAAATCTAGATTAAGTTTATTTTAAGGTGGGTTTTGAATTGATATTTTAAGAAATAATAACAATAAAATATGAAGTTAAAAGAATGGTAAAAAGTGCTGTAATATTTGATGTGAACAAAGTTTCTTTGTTTTATTGTAAATAATAGCTGATTTAAGTGAATGCTGTGATTAAGTTGACTATTTTAATATTGATTATCTAATTACATATAAATTAATATTGAGTTGAATTTTTAATTCATTTTATTTTTTGAGTGATATATTTCCCTTTTGAGTTGGAGTGGTTCTAATGAAACCAGATATTAGTGATTTATCTGTTGAAGATCTCAAGCGTTTGCAAGCTGAAGCTGAAGCTTTAATTGCAAGCAAAAAAGATCAAGCAATTGAAGATGCTTATAATCAAATTATTGCGATTGCTGAAAACGTTGGATACAGCGTTGAAGAGCTTTTGGAGCTTGGTGAGCAAAAACGTAAGAAAACAACCCGTAAAGCTGTTGAGCCGCGTTACCGTAATAAAAATAATGCAGAAGAAACTTGGACAGGTCGCGGTAAGCAACCACGTTGGTTAGTTGCAGAATTAGAGAAAGGTGCAAAACTT
This sequence comes from Acinetobacter sp. SK-43, assembly GCF_015351505.1. Lineage (NCBI taxonomy): Bacteria > Pseudomonadati > Pseudomonadota > Gammaproteobacteria > Moraxellales > Moraxellaceae > Acinetobacter > Acinetobacter sp. SK-43. The sequence continues at coordinate 7,779 of NZ_JADKPY010000002.1, read as the reverse complement.
GAAGATTTCTTAATCTAAGTCAAGTTTTAAAGTCATCGTATTGTCATAAGGTGATTTTATCCTTTATTAAAAAGCCAGGCTTAAAAAGCTTGGTTTTTTTATATGAGAGAATTGGCGATGTTGAAAAAGTATGCATAATGTCAATCAGAGGGCGAGTGTCTCGACAAGGATGATATTTTGCGTGTTGGTAAGGGTGGAATGAAGAAAAAAACAAAACAATGGAGATGGTGGATTTTCGCCGTTTTTGCATTCTTAATTTTTATTATTTTACAAATTCCAGCAACATGGTTAATTGCTAAGTTTTCTAAAGATAATCAAATATTACATAATGTTAGTGGCAATATCTGGCAGGGGCAGGCGGATTGGCAACGTGGTCAATTGCGAGGAACTGTCCATTGGAAAACTAGACCTCTAGATTTATTGTTATTACGTGTTGGTGCAAATCTCGATATACACAGTGGAAATACCCAATTTAATGGTGTTTTTGGTTATGGTTTTGGTAAAAAAATCATGATCAAGAGTCTTCAAGGTGAAGTTTCACCTGAAACCTTAAAGTATTTTGCAAATTGGCAGTGGCCTGAGAACGCGATTCAATTAAAAGATGTTCAGTTAAATTATCAAAAAGAAAAAGGATTTAGTGCTGCGGAAGGGCAGCTAAACTGGGGTGGTGGTGAATTGAATTATACGTTCGGTCAACGTCAAGATCGTATGAATATGCCTTCATTAATGGCTGAAATAAAAGATGAAAATGGTCAGTTACAAGTAGATGTACGTGATCAGCGCAGTCAAAAAATGGCAAATCTAAGTTTAGACCCTAGTTTGATGCTTGATGTGCAATTGACGCAACGAATGCTTTTGAATATTCCGTCATATGAAGGAAAAGCTGGTTTAGATACTTACGTGATTAGCTCACGTCAACCACTCATGCAGGGTGGCTTCTGATGAAACAATTTGCTCAAAAGATTCAACAATTGAGATGGCAGAAGTTAGACAAGCTAGGTGCGTTGGTGTTGGTAATATTAGTGCTATGGCTATGTTGGAAGTTGGCTTCCTTATTTTGGTTTGTTGTCGCCCCGCCGCAGCCGATGCAGTTTGATCGAGTTGAGTTGGGTTCGCAGCAAGCTCAAGTACCCAACATTAGTTCGTTTGCATTATTTAACGAACCCGCAGCAGTTTCTGCTCAAGATAATGTTAATTTAGAGTTGCAGGGGGTTTTGCTAGGTTATCCAAGTTATTTATCCTCTGCTGTCATTAAACTCAATGACATTGCTGAGCGTTATCGTGTCGGTGAGACTATTGGCTCAACGTCCTACCAACTTGCAGAGGTTTATTGGGATCATGTGATTCTTAGGCAAGGAAATGGTGCTACACGAGAAGTTAAATTCAAAGGTCTTGAAAACGGCTTATATCAACCGATAGCACCCGTTTTAAATGAGAGTATGAATAATCAGCCAACTCAAATGCAGCCCCAAGCATCTTCTCAAAGTTCTCCGCAATCTGCTTTAGGTCAAGCCATACAGCAGATGCAAGATAATCGAGAGCAGTATTTAAAAAATATGGGTGTGACCGGCGGCGGTTCAGATGGTTATGAAATCTCTGATCGAACACCATCGAACTTGAAAAACACATTAGGTTTGCGCTCAGGTGATCGTATTCTTTCGATTAACGGTCAAACTGTTGGGCAAGGGCTAAGCGAAGTACAATTATTAGAGCAAGTACGTCGTGAAGGGCATGCCAAAATAGAAATAAAACGTGGTGATCAAGTGATGACCATACAACAAAGTTTTTAGTGATAACACGTCACCACATAAGTTAGGAATAAGTGCAGGTTATGGCTTTTTTAAATCATCAACGTCCACTTTGGGCATTACTTGCCGCAGCACCATTAGCCGCGTCAATCAGTACCCATGTGCAAGCACAAACATGGAAGATCAATTTACGTGATGCGGACTTAACAGCATTTATTAATGAAGTTGCAGATATTACGGGGAAAAACTTTGCAGTTGATCCTCGTGTGCGTGGTAACGTCACGGTGATTTCAAATAAGCCTTTAAATAAAGATGAGGTTTATGACCTATTTTTAGGTGTTTTGAATGTTAACGGTGTTGTGGCTTTACCATCGGGAAATACTGTAAAACTTGTTCCTGATAGCAATGTGAAAAATTCTGGTATTCCATATGATTCGCGCAGTCGTGCGGGTGGAGACCAAATCGTTACACGTGTGATTTGGCTGCAAAATACTAACCCTAATGATTTGATTCCTGCACTTCGTCCTCTAATGCCGCAATTCGCGCATTTAGCTGCTGTAGCTGGAACAAATGCGTTGATTGTTTCTGATCGTGCCGCAAATATTTATCAGTTAGAAAATATTGTACGTAATCTTGATGGCACAGGTCAGAATGATATTGAAGCGATTAGTTTGCAATCAAGCCAAGCAGAAGAAATCATTGGTTTGCTAGAAACGATGAGTGCAACGGGTGCATCTAAAGATTTTATTGGCTCACGTGTACGCATCATTGCGGATAATCGGACTAATCGCATTTTGATTAAGGGCGATCCTGATTCGCGTAAACGTTTACGTCAAATGATCGAAATGTTAGATGTGCCTTCGGCAGATCGTTTGGGCGGTTTGAAGGTTTTTCGTTTGAAGTACGCCAGTGCAAAAAACTTAGCTGAAATATTGCAAGGCTTGGTCACTGGTCAATCAGTTTCATCATCTTCAGCATCAAATAATGCAGGTTCATCAAATAATCCAATCAATAACCTTGTTTCAAACAATCAAAGCTCAAATTCAACATCTGGATCATCTTCCTCGATTTCCACGCCTTCAATTAATTTGAATAGCGGCTCAAATAATCAAAATGGAAGTGTTTCAAGCTTTAATGGTAATGGTGTTAGCATTATTGCGGACAGTACGCAGAATGCATTGGTAGTTAAAGCGGATCCTCAATTAATGCGTGAAATTGAGGCAGCGATTCAGCAATTAGATATACGTCGTCAACAGGTGCTGATCGAAGCAGCAATTATTGAAGTTGCTGGTGATGATGCAGATCAATTGGGTGTTCAGTGGGCATTAGGTGATATAAGTAGCGGTATTGGATTAATAAACTTTACTAATGTTGGGTCTAGTTTATCAAAACTAGCTGCTGGATATCTGACAGGTGGAGCGGCTGGTTTGGGTTCTGCAATTGGGGCTGGTTCTTCGATTGTGGTGGGTGACTATAAAGAAGGTGCGAATGGTTCACGTAAGCTTTATGGTGCATTGATTCAGGCGCTAAAAAGTAACACGAAATCCAACCTTCTTTCCACACCATCTATTGTGACGATGGATAATGAGGAAGCCTATATTGTTGTGGGGCAGAATGTACCATTCGTAACAGGTTCTGTAACGACTAATAGTACAGGTGTGAATCCATATACGACTGTTGAGCGTAAGGATGTGGGTGTAACGCTAAAAGTTGTACCGCATATTGGTGAAGGTGGTTCTGTTCGGTTAGAGGTTGAGCAAGAAGTCTCTGCTGTACAGGAAAGTCGCGGTCAAGCAACTGATTTGGTGACCAGTAAGCGTGCCATCAAAACTTCGGTTTTAGCTGATCATGGTCAAACGGTTGTGCTAGGTGGTTTGATTTCCGACAATTCAATCCATTCGAGACAAGGATTGCCTGTCTTAGGTGATATTCCTTACCTTGGTCGATTATTCCGTGCAGACAGTAAAACCAATGAAAAGCGTAATTTATTGGTTTTCATCCACCCAACGATTGTTGGTGATTCGGATGATGTGCGTCGAATTTCTCAACAACGTTACAATCAGCTTTATAGCTTGCAGCTAGCTATGGATAAAAATGGTAATTTTGCTAAGTTACCTGAAAATGTGGCTGATATTTATCGTCAACAACCGTTAAATACTACGTCACCGTATCAAAAGGTTCCAACAGCAACACAAAATCAAAGTAGTGTCGTAACTACACCTGTAGCGACTATAGAACCCCAGGTACAACAGCAATCTATTCAGCTGCCAGCAAAATCGACTGAGCGTAGTAAGAATACAGTGACAACTACGACGATTCGTTCGGCATCTTCACAGTAGATGCACAGAAGACCTTATGTCACAATGTTAAAATTGAGAGAAATTTTATAAGGATATGCATCTATGACTTGGAAACTACAAGCCATTACGGGTGAATTTACGGGGCAAGAGATTAGCGTAGAGCGTGATATGTTAGTTGGTCGTCATCAAGATGCTGACCTTTTGTTGCAATCTGCTGATATTTCTCGTCGACATGCTGCCTTGTTGTTGAAAGATCAGCAGCTTTGGGTTCAAGATTTGAATTCTTCAAATGGCACATTTATCAATGATTTGAAAATTGAACAAGAAACAGAGTTGCATGATGGGGATATTTTGCAATTTGCGAGCTTTATGTTTTCTGTACTTGCACCTGTTGATGCTGAATTGCCTGAAATTGAAGCAGAACCAGTGCCATCAACATCACACGACCAAGGCATGCCAAGTATAGCTGAACGTGTTGTCGAAACTCCAATTAGTCGTGATGGAATGCCGCAGCAAGTTGCGATTCCAAAGCCTGCGCCGATACCACAAGGTGTTGATGTGCAGTCGACTTTAGAACAACAACCTATTCCATTTGAAGAGCCTGTATCACGAGTGGCACAAGAAGTTGAGCAACAGAAAAATGCATCTGTAGGTTTGATTTCAATTATCGTGCTGATCATTTTGGCTGTGATTGCTTGGCTGTTCTTTAAATAATTACGCGAAGCTTTTACAATCAGGGCATACCATGAGCGTATGCCTTTTTTATGTCGAGTAAATTTATGCTAATTGCACAGTTAGAGCGTCGTAGCCTTATTCTTTTTGATCTCGATGGAACACTTGTTGATTCTGCAGCAGATTTGTACCGTGCGATGAATCTCAGTTTGGAAAAGCTAGGATTTCCATTAGTCACGGAAGCACAGATTCGAGCTTGGGTTGGAAAAGGCGCTGCAAAGTTGTGTGAAACGGTGCTTGATCATTTATTTGGAGATGCTAATCCAGAGCAACTCAATCATTTGCTTGATACATTTGTTGAAATCTATGCACAGGAATTATGTGTCGACACGAAAGTATATGCAGGGGTGTTGGAATTTTTACAGTATTGTCAAACACATCAAATAACGATGGCATGTGTAACCAATAAGCCTGAACACTTGGCTCGAGGTATTCTCGATGTTTTGGGATTGAGTGCTTATTTTAAAATGGTAATTGGTGGTGATAGTTTAGCTGAGCGCAAACCGCATCCGTTGCCATTGTTACATTGTATGCAGCAGCAAAATGCTCTGGCTTCTGAAACGTTGATGATTGGCGATTCAAGTAATGATGTTGAAGCGGCAAGACGTGCAGGTATAGATTGTATTGTGGTCAGCTATGGCTATAATCATGGAGAAAGTATCTATGACTGCCAACCACAACAAGTGATAGACAGTTTGGCAGAATTGGTAGATGAAGATCAGGTGAGGAGAAGGGCATGAAAATGAGTATGGTTTTTCGATGGCGGGATTAAAGCAGCATTAAAACTAAACGCAGATTAAATCGAAACCATAGAGAATATTCATGACTACCTTAGTACAATTCGAACAGTTAAAATCATTAGGCTACAACACTATTCCTGTATACCGTCAACGTTTAGCGGATACCGAAACTCCGCTTTCTGTTTTTGCGCGCTTCAGAGAACACAAACAAGCATATTTGTTTGAGTCTGTTGAAGGTGGGGAGAACTGGGCGCGTTATTCCATGATTGGGTTGGGAGAGTCGACAGTTTTTTCTTGCAATGCAGGAATCTTGACTATTCAACAGTTGGATGGTTCTGTTATTCAACAAGAATGTAGTGATCCATTCCAATATATACGTGATTTTCAAAAACAATTTAAAGTGCCGACTCAAAATGAGTTGCCTGATTTACCAAGCTTTACTGGCGGTTTAGTTGGTTATCTTGGTTATGATGCAGTGCGTTATATTGAACCTAAACTTAAAAATGTACCAACAGCCGACCCTGTGTCTTTACCCGATTTATGGTTAATGCTATCTAAAACAGTTATTGTTTTTGATAATTTGAAAGATACGTTATTTTTGATTCATCATGCTGATGTGAATCAAGAAAATGCCTATCAACAAGCACAACAAAAATTAGATCAACTTGAACAATTACTTGCAATACCTGTAAGTCTGCAAGCAAAGCCGCATTCTGCTCCTCATTTTGAATCTATTACAGGTAAAGAGAAGTTCCTTGCAACCGTTGAGAAGGTAAAAGAGTACATTCGTGCTGGTGATGTGATGCAGGTGGTACCTGGTCAGCGTATGGTTTCTGATTTTGATGGTGAAGCATTACAGGTTTATCGTGCACTCCGTCATTTAAACCCTTCACCTTATTTATTCTTGGTACAAGGACAAACACTGACGGATCAGAAGCCTTTTCATATTGTTGGTTCATCTCCTGAGATTTTGTCTCGTTTGGAGAATGGTATCGCAACAGTACGTCCTTTAGCAGGCACTCGACCACGTGGAAAAACTAAAGAAGAAGATTTGGCTTTAGAGCAAGATTTATTGGCTGATGAAAAAGAAATTGCAGAACATTTAATGCTGATTGATCTTGGACGAAATGATGTTGGTCGGGTTTCAAAGATTGGTAAGGTTCAAGTCACTGATCGTATGGTGATTGAGCGCTACTCACATGTGATGCATATCGTGTCAAATGTTCAGGGTGAGGTTCGAGATGATGTCGATGCACTTGATGTATTTAAAGCAACATTCCCCGCGGGCACACTTTCAGGTGCACCTAAAATTCGTGCAATGGAAATCATTGATGAAGTAGAACCAGTTAAGCGTGGTGTATTTGGTGGTGCTGTTGGATATTTGGGTTGGCATGGTGAAATGGATATGTCGATAGCGATTCGTACCTGTGTGATTCGTGATAAAAAAGTATATGTGCAAGCTGGAGCAGGGCTTGTTGCAGACTCAAATCCAGAATCAGAATGGAATGAAACCCAAATAAAAGCTCGCGCAGTGATCAAAGCGGTTGAATTATCATCAAATGGTTTGATTTTATGAGTTTTTCGCAGTTTTTATAAAAAAACTGCTTGCATAGCCTGAGAGTTTTGCTAAACTGCACACCGTTCCGATACGAAACGTACGAAACACTAAGAAACGCCGGCATAGCTCAGTTGGTAGAGCAACTGACTTGTAATCAGTAGGTCCACAGTTCGAATCCGTGTGCCGGCACCATCTTAATGTAGTAGAGTGTTAAAGTGAAGAACAGCACTGTGTAAGTGTGATATGGTGAGATTCCCGAGCGGCCAAAGGGGGCAGACTGTAACTCTGTTGCGAAAGCTTCGAAGGTTCGAATCCTTCTCTCACCACCATCTAGCTTCGATTGAAGTGGTTAAGTACCAACGCGCGGGAGTAACTCAGTTGGTAGAGTGGCAGCCTTCCAAGCTGCATGTCGCGAGTTCGATCCTCGTCTCCCGCTCCATCGAAGAGATCGCTCTTATAGCTCAGTGGTAGAGCACTCCCTTGGTAAGGGAGAGGTCTCGAGTTCAAATCTCGATAAGAGCTCCAGATATACAACTTGGTAGAATTTCTACAAAGATTTAAAAGAAGCAGGCTATTATAGTCTGCTTTTCAAGTATTAGGTATCTAGTTTTTTAGGCGAATGTCGATAAAGAAAGTTTTTCAGGGTTGTTTTTCTCTAAACTGGTGTCGACGTAAACGAGGAAAATCAAATGGCTAAGGCT